>JAUYPI010000008.1 GCA_030697645.1 bacterium
ACCCACAAGTTCCAAACAAACTTCAAATTCCAATGCATCAAATTTCAAACACGAATGCCGTGTTTGGAAATTGGATTTTGAGTATTGGAATTTGTTTGGAAATTGTTGGTTGGAAATTGGAGCTTCGTCGTGGTGTGACATCGGAGTCTCGGGTCGGCAATTTCCTGGTTCAAAAGGGCTAGCGTTTTTTTATTTTGCGCGCGCGGCGGTAGAGATTGTAGATTTCCTCGACGGTGGTTGCTTGGGTCGGATTTTTGTCATCGCGGGAGCGGAGGAAGCGGGGGAAGCGGAGCGCAAGGCCGCCTTTTTTTAGTTTCCCGCGTGCGGCGGTGTGGGTGGGGCTTACCGTAAGCTCGGCCGCGGAGACCTCCATCACGAGCATCGGCTCGAACCACACGTCTGGTTTCATCCCCGTTTCGACGAGACGGTGTTTTTCTTTGAGTCGCAGCCGGTTTAGTTTTTTTGTGAGCGCGGCGAGATCGACGTCGGTGAATCCGGTGCCGACTTTCGTGCATGAGTAGTAGCGGCCATCCTCGGGGTCGTAGGCGGCGACGAGAAGCGAGCCGTAGGTGCCGGCGCGCCTGCCGGCACCATAGAGTCCGCCGACGACGACGAGATCAAAGGTGTCAACGAGGGCCTCGGCGTAGTCTTTTTTGAACTTAATCCAGTGCCAGCCGCGCTTGCCCGCCTCGTAGTGACTCGCGGCGTCTTTAATCATGACGCCTTCGGCACCGCGCTCGGTTGCGTCGGCGAAGAAGCTCTCAATTTCCGCAAGCTCTCCTGTCCGCAGCGCGTCAGCATAGGCAATTGCCCCGCCGCTTTTGAATGCTTTTTGAAGTGAGCGCTTGCGCTCGTCGAGCGGCTTCTCGAGAAGCGAGCGGCCGTCGAGATGGAGGAGGTCGAACAGCACATAGCGGATTGGCACGCTCGCGACGTATTTTTCAATATCGTGCTTACGCCGCCGCTGCATCAACACTTGGAAGGGAAGCATGGAGCCGGTTTTTTCATCAATCGCCACGACCTCGCCTTCGACGATCGCATTTTTGCCGCCGAACGTCCCTTTGAGCGCCGCGACGACGTCCGGGAACTGGTGGGTAATGTTTTCGTGTCGTCGTGAAAAAATGACGATGTCGCTCGCGTTGCGGATATGCGCCTGCAGCCGCTCGCCGTCATATTTATACTCGACGAAAACCGCGCCCGGTATGTGCTCTGGAACCTCCTCGAGCTCGGCGACTCGCTCGGCGAGCATCATGCGCACCGGTATGCCAAACTCCGGTCGCGCATGGGAGAGCGACGCGGCGCCGTCTTTGACCGCCCGGTAGGCAACCTCGCCGATGTCCGAAAGTACATTGAAGCCGTGCTCGAGCGTCTTTTTATTTTCGCGCGAGCCGGTTGTTGCGAGCGCGAGCGCGCTGAGGAACGTCATCTCCGCGACGCCGAGACGGAGCGCCCCGAGAACGATGCGCACGAGATACTTTGCTTCCTCGGCGGTTGCTCTTCTGATAAGCGCGGCGAGGGCGTCGAGCTTTTTTTCCTGCGAGCCAGTCCCCGTAAGCAGCGCGAGTCGTCGCAGCTCGGTGAACACTTGCCTGAGGGTGAGCATCGCGTGAGATTGTCGTGGCGCAATCTCCGCGACAACCGAGCCGAGATCACCGGTGCGGCGCAGACGCCGCTCGAGCTCGGGAGAGGGAGTATCGTAGGCAATTGCGATTGCGCGGAGCGCGAGCTTCTCCGCGAGCCCAAGCTCAAGTCCTTCGTAGTCGGGAGCGACGCCGCCGCCGATAAGGTAAGCCGCGATACGCGCATCATCGGCGCTCGCGGTTTTAAAAAAACCAGCGAGAATGTCAATCATCGCGAGGTTCGAGGAGGTTTTCTCGAGCTCGGCGAAGATGTTTGCAAGCGCGCTGAAGTGGAGAGTGGGGTGCGGCATAGGTCAGAAAATAAATCAAGCAAGCGTCATATAGCGTCTTTTCTTTCCGACTGTTCTTCAGCTCACCATAGCACATTTGTATGACGAATTTTATACAAATGGCAAGATACAAGATACGAGCTACAAAATACAAGACAGTACTTTGACAAAAAAATTGTCGATTTTGACCATTCCACGGCTCTGTTAAGCGCTAACAACGTTGTTTGAACACATGGCTTAACAAAACCATTTTTGTATGCGAACGTTGATACGCCTCTGTTGAGCCACGAAATGGTCATTTTTGGTCAATTTTTGTCAAAGTGCTGACAAGATACGCAATACAAGCTACGAAGCACAGACGCACTTGAACATTGGGAGTTCGAGTTTGTTTCGGATGTAAAACGCGATATTGCTTGCTGCAAGCCCGCTACCTTTTTGAGGTCGCGGTTGTTTTTATTATATAGAAGTTGTTGCGATGGGGAATACAACAGTATAAGAGGACAAAGTATATGTGCGGCATTTGTGGTCACATTGGCACGCGCGATTCTGTGAAAGAAATATTGACGGGTTTAGACGTGCTCAGCTACCGCGGCTACGAGTCTGCAGGCATCGGCGTTGAGAAAGACGGGCGGCTGGTACGTGTCCGGAGCGAAGGTACGGTTGACAATCTCGCGCGGAAAGTACGCGGGACAAAAGAGATACGCAGCGCGCATGCTGGTATTGGGCATACTCGCTGGCCGACGCACGGCAAGCCGACCGAGGCGAACGCGCACCCGCATGCGAGCTTGGGTAGTGAGGCGCAGGGCGAGATCGATGTGCTCGTCGTTCATAATGGCATCATCGAGAATTATCGTGCGCTCCGCTTGGCACTGCAGCGCGCCGGCCGCGTCTTTACCTCAGAGACGGATACTGAGGTACTTCCGAATCTTATTGCGCTTGGCTACGAGGGCGATCTGTTTGAGGCAGTACGTCGGGCGCTCCTCGGCAATCCGCAGGATGGTTTTGAGCGAGTGAAGGGCACCTACGCTATTCTCGTGCTCCACCGCAATCATCCGGACGAGATAATCGCTGCCTGCTTCAGCTCGCCGCTTGTCGTCGGCAGCACGAACGGCGAGATGTATGCCGCGAGCGATATCACGGCACTCGGCACCTTCGGCGTGCGCGAAGTCTCGTACCTTGAAGACGAGTATATAGTGCGACTCACGCGCTCGGGTGTCGAGCGGAGCGAGACGATCCACGGCCGCGAAGTCGAGCTGAATCGAGAGACGATCGACTGGTCGTACACGGACGTTTCCTACAAGGGGTACCATGACCCCATGGAGCAGGAGATTTTCACGCAGCCGCGCTCTCTTCAGAACGCGCTCCACGGGAGAATCGACGAGCGAGACGCGACGGCGCGGTTCAACGGTCTTATGCGCAAGCTCGAGAGCGGCGAGACGGTGCTTGAGCGGCTCTCTCGAGCTCGACGCATCATATTCACTGGCTGCGGCACGAGCTACTACGCGGCGCTCTATGCCGAGATGGTCTTCGACAAGTTTCTCGCGGGAACCGGTGTGGTCATCGACGCGATGCTCGCGAGTGAAATGCGCTATGGCAACAAATGCTTTGACCGCGACACCGTGGTCTGGGGTCTGAGCCAGTCGGGGGAAACACAGGAGACAGCGGATGCGTTGCGCTCCGCAGCACTGCAGGGTGCGCTCATCCTCGGCCTCGTGAACGTGCCCGGCACGAAGATCAGCCGCATGACGACGGCGGGGATTTATAATCACGCCGGGCCTGAGATCGGAGTTGCCTCGACGAAAGTGTTTACGAGTCAGTGTTTGATTCTCGCCGCGGTCGCGCTCGAACTCGGACGGCTGAAACGACTCTCACTCGTTGATGGGATGGAGATCATTGAGGGACTGCGCAAAGTGCCGACGGATGTTGGGAAAGTTCTCGCGCACGCGGACGAGATCCGCTCGCTCGCGCGAGAGTTTGTGCGCCATCTGCCACGATACCACAGCGTCCTCTTTATCGGGCGCAAGTATCACTACCCGATGGCGCTCGAGGGAGCGTTGAAGCTGAAGGAAGTCTCTTATGTTCATGCTGAAGGGTGCGCGGCTGGAGAGATGAAGCACGGCTTCATCGCGATGCTTGACAGAAATTTTCCGACCGTCGCGCTCGTTGGCCGGGAGCCGCTCCTTCAGAGCAAGATGTTCTCGAATATCGAGGAGGTGAAGCGCTGTAGCTCACCGCTCATCGTGATCGCCACAGAAGGGAACACGATCGCTGCAGCGCTTGCGGACCATTTGTTCTATACGCCGCAAAACCTCGACTTTCTCGAGCCGATCTATGGCGTCGTCGCAATGCAGCTCTTCGCGCATGCGGTTGCTCGAGCGAAGCGTCTGAATCCCGACAAGCCGCGGCAGCTTGCAAAGTCGGTGACGGTGGAGTAGCTCTCTTCATCCCTGGCTTATCAACAGCCCTCGCCGTTGTTCCTCTGACCCGCGTGCTATACTATCCGCATGAATGACTCGCTCATTCATGCGGATGCTTTCTTTTTTACGACAACCGTAGCGGTGGTGCTGGTCGCACTTGGGCTCCTCGTGGTGCTTTTCTATCTGATTCGCATCATGCGCGACGCCTCGCAGCTTGCGCGGCGTATGCGAGAGGAAGGCGACGCAATCGCCGATGGCGCAGGGCGATTCCGGCGCACCGTGACGCAATTTTTTGTGCGCACGTCGAGGCGTGCGCGCGGTCGAAAGATACATCATCAGTAGGGTTTATTTTTATGCGACATAAAAAAGCAACGAAAAAACACGCTCGGAGCGTGCGGAGGGCAGAGGCCGCGGGAGTAGGCGCCGGGCTCTCTCTTGCCGCAGCCGCGGCAGGGCTCTACTACCTTGCCGGTACGCGGCCGGGAAAAAAGGTGCGCCGCACTGTGACGCACATAGCCGAGGATTTGAAACGAGACGTGAGAGGCCGAGTGCGAAAAGTTGGCATCACGACCGAGCGTGCTTATCACCGTCTCGTTGATGAGGCGGCGGGGGCATACGAGCGGGTGAGCGATATAGATACGCGGGAGCTCCGCGCCGCAGCGCGGAAAGTGAAAGGCGAGTGGCGCGCGCTCAGTCGCGACGTCGGCAGCGCGGTGAAAAAGGCACGCCGTGTCGCGAAGCGCGTCGGGGCGAGTCGCAAGGGGGCACGAAGGTAGCACGGATGTACGCGTTTGATCCCCCTCCGACATTCGATGTCGGAGGGGGGGGGATAACCATGTACTCGTACGGAACGCCCGGCTATTGTTATGGTAGTGCGACGATGCCAGCTTTGGCATCTCGTATCCACAGCATGAGCATGCGTTATGGATATCTTTTCTATAGACAGCAGCATATCTGAATCGTTTCCCGACGATCTCAAGGCGCAGCTGTGGGCACTTTGCCTCGATCGGGGAAACATGATTCAATACCTATCGGCGTGAGGTACAGGAACAGCAATGGAAAATCATTCGGGCGGAAGGAGGTTCCGATGGAGAAGCCTAAAGGCGCAAGCATGTTCTTTATCAACCGAGAGGACAACATCCTGCTCTTTTTACGGGATAAGTATCCTATCGTACCCAAGGATAAATATCCGAATATGTGGGACGTGCTCGGCGGGCACGTTGAGGATGAAAGCCCGCTTGAGTGCATCAGGCGCGAGATGCAGGAAGAGCTCGGGTTGTATATTAGCATGCCGTTGCTGCTCGGTGTTATTGAGTTTCCTGACAGGACGGACCATGTTTTTTGTGAATTCCTGTGGAACGATGATGTGAATCGACTAAACAAAAAACTTACAGAGGGTCAGCGTGTCTGTTGGTTTGGCCTTGATGAGATCCGCAAGATGGATCTGGCCTACGGATGGCAACCCCATGTAATCGCATTTCTTGAACATAAAAAGCGTGTGCGTAGCGCCGATTTTGATCCGTGCTCGCCCGAACAGGCACTCGCCCGCGACCGAGCTTGGGGTTTTAGGTAGTCTTCGATTTACCAACACTCCATACAGTTCTGAACTCTCATGAGAATGGCCCGCAACAGAAGCGCTGTCTCGGCCATCTCTGACGCAGAGCACTCTCAGATACCGCGCACACTTTGCGTGTAAACCCCGATAGTTCGCTGTCGGGGTTTGTCTTTGGTCTACCTTTGATGCATTTTTTAGCATCGACAGGCGGCTGTGTTTTAGCATCGGCGTAGCATTTACGCATTGTGCTGGCGTTCGATAGCGCGCACCCATTCAAAATTTCATGCCCTAGCGAAAGGCGTTTTTGAAATGGCGAGCCGAGTAGCAAAATGCAGCTGTCTGAGGCCGAGCCCCGAGGGGGAGGCCGAGTTCTGCATTTTGCGTCAAGCGAGGCGACACCATTTCTAAACGCCGAAGCTCGAGCATGAAATTTTGAATGGGTAAGCGCCGTTATCCACAGGTTGTCCACTTTTTGTGCACAATGAGGCACTTGCGGTGTGGGATGTGGTGGCATACACTTTCCAATAAGTGGGATACGGTGGGAAGTAATCCCCACTGGTTGTATGTTAATCGGAGAGTATGTGCACACGCTCGATGCGAAAAAGCGGCTGTCACTGCCGGCTAAATTCCGCAAAGAGCTCGGCAAGCACGTAGTCGTTACGAACGGGCTCGACGGGTGTTTATTTATCTATCCCCTTGCCGCATGGGAGGTCGTCAGCAAGAAGTTTGCGGCGCTCTCGATGGGGCAGGCGGATAGGCGCTCTTTGAGCCGCTTCATGCTCGCAGGCGCAGTCGAAGGAGAGATAGATGCGGTCGGGCGTGTGCTCATCCCCGATTTTCTCAAAGAGTTTGCGAAGTTGAAAAACAAAGTGATTGTCGCCGGCGTCTACGACCGTGTCGAGGTGTGGAACGATAAGCTTTGGCAGGAGTACAAGCGGCGGGTGGAAAGACAGGCGGATACGCTCGCTGAAAAGTTGGGAGACGTCGGAGCTTTATAGACGTAAAACCGAGCGTCGAGATTTTAATGGAGCATTACAGTCAAATTTTCAATTTTCAATGCTCAATTTTCAATAAATTTTCAATGTTTCAATGACGGACGACGTTGGCGTCGTGTTTGAAAATTGATTCATTGGAAAATTGATTGAAAATTGAAAATTGTGAATTGAAAATTGGTACGCATGCACATCCCGGTCTTACTGCACGAAGTTCTCCAGTTCCTTTCAATTAAAAAAGGCGAGACGGTTCTCGACGCTACCGCGGGCGGCGGCGGGCACACGAGAGCGCTCTCGGATGCAGTCGGCGCGAAGGGAAAAGTCATTGCGATTGACGCCGACTCGAGCGCGCTCGCGCGGGTGCGCGATGGTCTCCGAGGAGCGGCGTGTCGCGCCGAGTTTATTCACGGAAATTTTCGCGATCTCGGCGAAATGCTTCAGGGTCGCGGCATCAGTGCGATAGACAAAGCGCTCTTTGACCTCGGTCTCTCGAGCGACCAGCTCGAGTATTCGGGGAGAGGGTTTAGCTTTGAGCGCGATGAGCCGCTCTTGATGACGTTTGCGGATCGAACGCCCGAGGGTACGCTCACGGCCTACGAGATCGTCAATAGTTGGGGCGAGGGTGAGCTTGTCGATATCCTGCACGTCTACGGTGAGGAGCGGCGGGCGAGGGGTATTGTGCGGGCAATCGTCGCAGCGCGCAAGATTCGTCCTATTGGAACGACTCGTGAGCTCGTGCGCGTGATTGAGGGTGTTGCGCCGCCGCGAGAGATGGGGCGCATCCATCCGGCGACGAAAACATTCCAGGCGCTGCGTATAGCGGTCAATGATGAGATTGGCGCGCTTGAGGAAGGGCTCGACGCGGCGTTTAAGGCCCTGCGAGCAGGCGGAAGAATGGCGGTCATCTCATTCCACAGCATCGAGGACCGAACAGTCAAGCACTACTTTGCTGACCTCGCGCGATCCGGCAGAGTGAACCTTTTAACAAAAAAACCAATCACGCCGACCGAGACGGAAGTCTCCACCAACCGCCGTTCACGGAGTGCAAAGATGAGGGCGATCGAGAAAGCGTAAAGTGTAAAACGAAAAACGCAAAACAACAACGCAAAACCTAAAACAGAACGAACACAGCAGCCGTTTTGAATTTTGTACTGTTGTTTTTCGCTTTTGCTTTGCATTTTTCGTTGCTGACGTCTGACGTTAGGTATGTCCCATAGATTAACTAGATCAAATCAGTCTCATAGTCGAGTTATCGCACTCGCCTACTCTCGCGCGCTGCCGCTCGGTCTTCTTGTCATACTATGCGGTCTTGCGCTGCTGGCGCTCGCTTCCTATGGGTACTATTTGAATAAGGCCGTCGAGTATGCGTCGTTGCGCGCATCAAGCGAGGAGGAGCGCTCACGGCTCTCTGCGGTGGTCGCCCATCTTGAGGCTAAGCGCGCTCTGCTCGTCGCCTCGCTTACCCTCGATCGTGCCCGCGAGCTCGGCCTTCTCGAGGCCGCATATCCGATCTTCCTCACCCGCGGCGAGGAGAGGACGTTGTCGCTTGCTGCAGGCACTGAAGGATTGTAAGCAAATTTGAGCTTTTAGCTTATAGCTGTTAGCTTTTAGCACGACGTCGGAGCCTCTCAAGAGCTAACAGCTATAAGCTAAAAGCTTGTACACCGTGGTATGGTTGTTCCCCCGAAGCGCTCGGCCCCTGTGAAGGTGAAGTCGCGCAGTACACGTCTCGCAATTCTCTCCACTTCGCTCTGCATTGCCGCGCTTGCGCTCGTCCTCCGGCTCTATATGGTGCAGATCGTGCGCGGCGAAGAATTCGCCGAGCGCGCTGACCGACAGTACGTGCGTCCGCAGTCGCTCTTCGACCGCGGTTCTATTTTTTTTACCGCGCGCGACGGCGAGCGCGTCGCTGCGGCGACGCTTGGAAGCGGGTTTGCTGTTGCGATCTCCCCGGACGCGATCGTCGACCCCGAGGCGACGTTCTTGAAACTCTCGAGCACTCTTCCTGAGCTCTCTCGCGACGAGTTTCTTTCGCGCGCATCACGCCGGGGCGATCCGTACGAGCGCATTGCGGAGAAGCTCACCGAGGGCGAAGCCTCAACGATCCGCGCGATGGAGCTTCCGGGGGTCACGATCGAGCGCGATCGTTGGCGTATATACCCGGGTGGCGCGGGCGCTGCGCATGCGCTGGGCTTTATTGGTTTTGAAGGAGATGAAAGGAAGGGCCGCTACGGACTCGAACGCTACTATGAGGACGTGCTTGGGCGCAGCGAAGGTGCGCTCGCGGTTAACTTTTTTGCCGAACTTTTCGCCGGGGCAGGCACGGCGCTCCGCGGTGCGGAGCATGCGCGTGGCGATCTTGAACTCACCATCGAGCCGTCGGTCGAGGCGGCGCTGGAGAGGGAGCTTGCGGAAGTTACCGCAACGTGGCATACAGCGGGTACTGGCGGGATTATCATGGATCCGAAAACAGGGGCCGTCATGGCGATGGCTGCGGAGCCGACGTTTAATCCCAATGAATTTGCAGAGGCCGATTCTGCTTCATTCGCAAATCCGTTGGTCGAACATGTATTCGAGATGGGCTCAATAATTAAACCCCTGACTCTTGCCGCCGGGCTCGATGCCGGTGTTATAACCCCGGAGAGCACGTACTATGACGCCGGTTCGCTCACGCTCGACACCTGGACGATTTCAAACTTCGACGGCAAGGGGCGCGGCAGAGTCTCGATGCAGACGGTGCTGAACGAGTCTTTGAACACGGGCGCTGCGTATGTCGCCTTGAAGCTCGGCAGTGCCCGCTTTGCCGAGTATTTTCGCCGATACGGCCTCGGCGAGGAAACCGGCATAGACGTGCCGAATGAAACGCGGGGCCTCCTCGGCAACCTCGACAGCCCCCGCTCGATTGAGTACGCGACCGCATCTTTCGGGCAAGGGATCGCGCTCACCCCTATCGGCACCGCACGCGCGCTCGCCTCGCTTGCAAACGGAGGGCTGCTCGTCACGCCTCATGTCGTCGCACGGGTAGCGACAGACCTCGGCGTCGCGCAGAGCGCGCCGGCCGCCCATCCACCCGAGCGCATCCTCTCCGCAAAAGCTGCCGAGGAGATCACGCGCATGCTGGTGAAAGTCGTTGACGAGGCGCTCGTCGGTGGTGCTGCGAGCCTGCCGCACTACTCTATCGCGGCAAAAACAGGCACCGCCCAGATTGCAAATTCAGAGGACGGCGGCTATTATGAAGACAGGTTCCTCCACGCATTTTTTGGCTATTTTCCGGCGTACGATCCGCGTTTCCTCATTTTTTTCTACGCACGGGAGCCGCAGGGCGTACGGTACGCCTCCCAGACGCTCACCACGCCGTTTATGGACCTTGCGAGATTTCTGATCGGGTATTATGAAATAGCGCCGGACCGCTAATTTTGAGCTTTTAGCTTGTAGCTGTTAGCTTTTAGACCGTTTGTTTCGATAAATTTTCGCAAACCTGTGTCATTTTGGTATATACAACGCTTGCATAACGTCAAGCTGCTGCTGCGATGTTATCCACAGCGGCGTTATTTGCGCCTATGCCTCTCCACATAAAAATCATTACCCCCGAGCGCGTGGTGCTTGAGGAAGATGTTGACTCGCTTTCGCTTCCGACGCCGGATGGCGAGATCACCGTGCTGCCGAACCATCGGCCGCTTGTGTCTCTGCTTGCGACCGGAGCGATGACGTTGCGGAAAGGCGGAGAAGAATCACACCTTGCCTCTTCCGGCGGCTTTGTCGAGATTCTGCCGGACTCCGAAGTACGCATCCTCGCCGACTCTGCAGAGCGCGCCGAGGAACTTGCGCTCGAGAAGGTGGAGGAAGCGCGGGTACGTGCCGAGGAGGCGCTCCAAGGCAAGCGGTTCGCCGACGAGGGTGGCCACGCGGCGCTCCTCGGGTCCCTCGAGCGCGAGCTCGCGCGGCTCAAAGTGCTGCGGCGATCTGCGAGAGTTCGTAGACAGCAGCACGAAGACATGCATACGGGAGGATCAGTGCAGGAATAAGAAATTGTCTGGAATCCGTTTTTATCCACATGTCATTAACGAATAGAATTTGCAATAACCATGCGACCGCATTGTTATTGCAAATCTCTTAAAACCACATGGCGCAACATTACACCTGTCCTGCCGTCGTTTTTCTCTGTATTGATTGGCGTCTCCATCCGGACGCCGATAATTATTTTCGCGAGAAATTCGGGAGCTTTGATCCGCCGACGACCGCGGGCGGCATCAAAGATTTTTTTGCCGAGGACGGAGGCGAAGGCTACCTTGTGAGCCAGCTCGTAAAGTCAATCCTGCTCCACGACCCGGAGGAGATCGTGCTCACGATCCACACGGACTGCGGCGCTTATGGCGGCTCCAAGGCATTCGACTCGCGCGAGGATGAGCTTGCGCACCATCGCCGTGAGCTTGCGCGCACCGCGGCGCTCATTCTAGAGAAGTACCCGGCGAAGCACATCTCAACGTACATCCTCGACCTCGCCCCAGCCGAGAGTGGCTGGCACACCAGGGCGATTCCGGTTACGACGGAGATGCCCGCATCCATTTAGCACGAGAGTGTTAGCAGCTTCTCTTTGATTCAGTTATACCGTCGCAGTCTTCGCTCTCGCGGACACCACGCGGTTTGGCATGAAAACGATTACGACGTAGTAGTCCGTCCGTCATGCCGCAGAGCTTGCTTGGCGGTTCGTGATTTTGGAAATTGTCTTCCAAATTGGAGCTTTGGAACTTGGAAATTCGACTTTTGCCCCATGCCTTTTCTCGAAACACACATTGAAGCCATACTATTTTACGTTACCGAACCCATGTCGGTCGGCGAGTTAGCATGCCTGTTTGCATGTACGACTGCGGAGATAGAAATAGCGCTCACGGCGCTCGATGCCGCGCTTGCGGAGCGTGGAGTGCGGTTGGTGCGAATCGGCGAGAGCGTCGAGCTCCGCGCCGCGAGAGAGGCTGCGCCGCTCATTGAGAAACTCCGGCAGGACGAACTCTCGCGCGAGCTCTCGCGCGCTTCGCTTGAAACGCTCGCGGTCGTACTCTACCAGGGCCCGGTGACGCGATCCGAGATCGAGTATATCCGCGGCGTGCAGTCGCAGAGCTCAATCCGGTTGCTCGCGGGCCGCGGGCTCATTCAAAAAATATCGGAGTATGGGAGCAAACGCGGCACCTTCTATCGCGCGACCACCGAGGCGCTGGCGCATGTTGGGTTGAGTAGGGTAGAGGAGTTGCCCGACTACGAGAAGACGCAGGCAGTATTAAAGCAAAACGGGCGTGAAGAAGTGCAGGCATTTTAAATTCGACATTGCGTCTCATTGAGATGCCACAGTATACTGGCGCTATGCGTAAAAGCCTTGCCCAACTCAATCTTCCGCGCTACTGCAGCGAGCTCGGTGTGCCGCTTGCGTCCTGCCCGCCGTTTCTTTTTATCATCATGGGCGTCGTGGTTATCGGCGCGATACTCGGTACGTACGCGGTGGCGCAGCGGTACGCAGAACCCGAGATTGCGGTGCTCATCATGCTTGCGCTCGCCGCGTTTCTGTTTGTCGTCGGGTACCTTATCATTGGCGCGTTTGAAAAATTGGCCGATTCGCGAGCGCGCGAGCGTCGTCAGGCCACCGAACTTCTCACGCTGAAGGATCAATTTGTGTTCCTCGCTGCCCACGAGCTCCGCGCACCGGCAACGGCAATCAAATGGGCGGTTGAATCCCTCGAGACCAACACACCAGAACTGGTCTCCAAAAATAAAGAGGAAATCCGACTGATTGTGCAAAATACGATGCGCCTCTTGGGCCTCGTGCATGATATTCTCGAGACTGCGCGGCTCGAGAGTCAGGCGCTGCGCATTTCTCTCCAGCCGACGCAACTCGGTGATATTATAGAGCAGGCGACCTCTTCAGTGCGTAATCTTGCTCAGGCACATGGAGTTACCGTTGTCTCCCGGTTGGAGGGGAATGTACCGCGTGTCAGTGCGGACCCCCTGCGACTTGGCGCGGTGTTCACCAATCTTCTTTCGAACGCGATTAAGTTTAGCGAACGCGGCAGCGAGGTTGAGATTACGGCGCTCACGAGTGAGAAGACCGTCGCCGTGGACGTCGTTGACCACGGGGTGGGTATCGCGAAGGACGACCAACCACACATTTTTGAAAAATTTTGGCATGGCGTCGGAACGATCGTATCGGTGGAACACAGCGGCCTTGGCCTTTTTATCACGAAACAGCTCGTCCAACTTATGGGGGGTTCGATACGATTCGCCTCGGAGCAGGGCGAAGGTTCGACGTTCACCGTTGAGCTCAAGCGCGCGGAGGGGTGAGTTGAGAGAGTAGAAAGTGGAGGGTGAAAAGTAGAACGCGCTGCCCCGCTACTTTTTGGTAGCGGGGCAGATGTGTAAAGATTTATGAGCTCTGCTTCTGTGGGACCGCCAGGTCGTAGAGCTTGAATAGTTCTACGTGGCACTCTGCAGCGCTCAACACGCTCGGTAGCAAATCTGTGCGCTCGAGAATTTTGAGTGGATGCTGATCCCCGGTTCGCGGTTTGCAACGACACGGCCACACACGCGAGCCTCAATGTCGTGCCGAGATGCGAGAGCGAGGAATTGCTCGTGGGTTTCTTGCGGGACCACGACGAGCCCTCCCTGCCCGCATCCCCAGACGCGGTAGCATTCTTCATCGCTCATGTTAAGCCACTCGGCACACGCTCTTATCGCCGTTGGCGGCTCCCAAAGGTCATCGAGCTCGACGGAGAGGCCGCGTGCAACAAGAAGCGGCCCGAATTTTTCCGGAATGCCGCCGCCAGTGACGTGCACGATGGCGTTCATCGGGACGCGCACTCTCTCCTCTGCGTTGGGTAGGAGGTCATACCAGCCGTTAGCCTCGACGAGAAGGCGATCATAGAGTACTGCGGGCTGGGCCGCCTCGAAGATAAACGTGCGCGCTTTGTCTTTGCGCCACCAGTGTTTGCCGAATTTTTTTCGAAGCGCCATGCGCACCGCGCTCCCCCCGTTTGATCGAAAACCATACTCGCGGAGCGCGATTATGTTGTCCCCTGCGCCTATGGCCTTGCCCGTAATCATGCGGTCGGACATGTACGCCCCGATCATGACACCGGACCAGTTGAAACGGGTCACGGAGTGCGCGATCTCTGAGCCGACGCACTGACCCATTTGTGCAGTATCCCCCCGGAGGCAAACAACATTTTGGTACGCGGCGTAGTGGCGGAGGCCGCGTAAGAGACTTCGATGCATTTCTATAACGTGGCCGCGGTCTTCTGCGGCAAGTGTGGCTACCTCGAGATTGTTAAAGAGCACGAGCGGCAGGCCGCCCCAGCGCGTGATATCGCCTCCGGTCATCGCGAGAAGGTCCGCTGCGGCACTCACATGCGAGCCCGCAGCGTCTAGGATGATCGTTTTCGTGCCGATACCGTCCGGGGCCCCGTCGAGCCAGACTTCTCGCGGATCAGGGTGTTTCAATCGAAATCCCCGCGGTCCTCGAAAGTTCTCTGAAAATTCGACTACCTCGACAAAGGGAGAGAAGCCATACGTTTCGGCACACACCTTTTTTGCTTCTTCACTCAATTGATGCTCGAGCTCGACGTTAACGCCCGCTTTTGCATACGACTTGCTCATCGCTCTTTCCTTTGCTGTATACGTGTTGCGTCTAGAATCGGTCTTCTCAGCATTGCATAGCGTACATTTTTCCCGCTGTCAACGCATAAAACTTGACGTGTTTGTTTTTATAGTGTAAACAACAATAAGAAGAAAAGTAAAGGCCATGTATCGTAACCGCTCACACCTATCACAATGCTCCGTCACAGAACCGTCTTTGCGAGGAGTAGCGCGACGAAGCAATCCAGAGCGAGTAACGCAAAACCCCTGGATTGCTTCGCTCCTTTCAGTCGCTCGCAAAGACGGGCGTGAGTGGTTACCATGTATCTTTCCGACCATCATCTAAAGGGGGAAGGCGATGGAAATCCTCGTGCTCTGGTTTCGGGAAGTTTGGTTGCGTTTTAAGCTCGCGACGATCGTTCTCCGCAAACGTGAACTGCTGCAGACCGCGACTCCTCTCGTGGCGCACTTGTTAAACATGCCGGACCAGCTTTCAGAGATTGAGAACGTATACCGGCAGGGGATGCATGCTGCGCCTACGCAAGGGCAGCGCCAACAATGCCTGGCGATCATACAAGCGGCACGCGAGGCACGAGTTGCCGTGGAAAAACTTGTAGACGCGATTCGTGCTCTCAAGCAGGCGTAATGTTTCTGTTCGCGGTCGTAAAAGAATCGAGACAGCTTTCGACAAGCTGTCTCGATTTGTTTATATAGAGCCCGTTTAAGAGACCGCATTATGCCGTGAGTTCAATCGCGAGTTCAATTCGCAGCACTCCTCTCTTACTGCCGAATCCATCGTCATAATAAAAATGCGGCCGCATTTTTATTATGACGGCGTAAAAACATATTTTGCCCGAGTGCCCGAATGTCAGAGGCAATCATGAGTAAAGTATTAAAAGCAATCATGAGCAAAATAAGAACGCGCGGTGAGCATGATGAGCTCACCGCGCGTTTCTTCTTTGTCCTCTGGCTGCTCCAAGGAGGTTTTGGCAGCGTGATACTCGCTACCACTCATTTTCAAGAACACGTTCCGCTGCTTCTCTGATGCGCCGTTCGTCCGGGATGTGGAAGTGCTGCATTGGGAACCCCGGCATGGTGATGTCCCAGCCGGTTACCCGCTGAATTGGCGCCTCGAGGTATTCGGGGATCATTTCCCACAGTCGCGCCGCTATTTCCGCGCCCACACCACAATGCCGCGGCGCTTCCTGGATAATCACCGCCCGGCCAGTCTTGCGGACTGATGCAGCGATCGTTTCCATATCGAGCGGTACCAGTGACGCGACGTCAACGACGTCTGACTCGACCCCTCTCTCTTCTCGCAGAAGATCTGCCACGGTGAGCGCCTTGTAGACCATTGCGCCCCATGCAATGAACGTGATCTTGGCGTCGATGCTCTCCTCGACGATAAAAGCGGTATCGAGCGGCAGTGTGTCACCTTGATCCGTGCACACCTCTTTTACCCCTCGGTAGAGGCTTATTGGTTCCAAAAAGATGACAGGGTCCTCATCTCGAATAGCTGCGAGCAGGAGGCCGTAGGCTTTCTGTGGCGATGAGGGTACCAGCACGCGCAGCCCAGGGATGCTCGTAAAGAAAGCCTCATTACTCTCGAGATGGTGCTCCGGTGCGGGCACGCCGCCCCCCCATGGCATGCGCACTACGATCGGGCAGTGCAGCCTGCCGCGTGTGCGTGCCCGCAGACGAGTCGTGTGATTCACCAACTGGTCAATGATCGGGTACGCAAAGCCGCTGAACTGCATTTCTACGACCACCCTCATGCCGAGCGCGGCAGCGCCTGTGGCCGCACCCATGATTCCAAGTTCAGCGAGTGGCGTATCAACGACGCGCGTCTTCCCGAATCGCCCGAGCAATCCTTCTGTTGCCCGGAATACGCCGCGACTCTTTCCCATGTCTTCCCCCCAAAGCACCACGCGCTCATCGCGGGACATTTCGTAGACGAGTGCTTGGTTGAGCGCCGTGATCATAGTTATCCCTTTAGGGTCTCCATAGATCGTCTCAATTGGTATATTGATAACCCCGCTCGCCTCAGAGGCGAGCTGCTTTCTGGGGCTGTCCCGGATGGTAGAAAGGTTCTTCCCCCCATAGAGCGCGTGCACTTCCTCACGCTCGGCGAGAATACTCTTCGGCAATTTTTCCATTTGGTAGTCGAAGAGTGTCGTTGGAGATTCCCGCACCGTGGAGAGGTAGCGATCTGCCGCTTTTTCAACGAGCTCGCTACTCTCAGCCTGGAGTTTTTCTTCGTCATTTTCGCTCCACAGCCCACGGCCTGTCAAATATGCTCTGAGACGCCGTATGGGGTCATTCAGGCGTGCCTGCTCTACCTCTTCCTTCGGGCGATAGTGCTCTGGGACATCGGCGGTTGTGTGAGCGCCAAGACGGTAGGTGATCGCCTCGATGACGCTCGGCCCCATGCCGCGTCGTGCCCGCTCGATAGCGGCGCGCACTACGGTGTAGACCGCGAGGACATCATTACCATCCACTTGTTCGCAATGTCTGATGCCGGCGGCAATACCCTTCTGCGCAAGCGTCTCTGCCGCAGTTTGCCCCGTGCGCGGCATCGAGATCGCCCACTGGTTGTTGGTGATGATAAAAACAATGGGTGCTTGCCAGAGTGCGGCGAAGTTCATCGCCTCATAGGTGTCGCCTTTCGACGTACCACCATCTCCCACCGTGGTGACAACCACTCTCTTCTCTCGACCTTGCATGAAGTAGCGACATACCCCGGCAGCGCCGCTTGCGTGCAAGGTCTGCGAGGCGATCGGGATTGCCGGTGGAAAATCAAGACTGTGGTAGAGCGACAGCGGGTCATTTGCCCGCGTGTCTCCTAACCAAAAAAGGAGAGAGCGTACCATGGCGTCGATTTTCTTGTCGCCCTCGGCAAAGGTAATGAGCGCGGCGGTTTGGCGATAGTGCGGTATGTGGATATCAACCGTACTCATGGCACTTGCATATCCTACCCCGACCGCCTCTTCGCCTTCGGAGCAGGCAAAGGTGCCGAGCTGCCCCTGCCGCTGCAGCGCAATAGCCTTTTTATCAAAGACCCTGGTAAGTACCATGTCGCGGTACCACACTACCAACCGGTCTGTATCGTATGTCAACGCTTCTGGTATGTCGGAGGTCACGGTGCCGTCTGGGGAGAGATACTGTGTGTAATTGATCGTAAATCGGGCGACTTCTTTTCTCATACGAGACACCTCACGTAGGTGTTTTTTCTTATTCACTTTCGTGGAACCTACCCTGTAGCCTTCATACTCTGAAGACCTGGCGCTGTCAACTGCGGGCAGTTATGCACAACCGCTTGCGACGGAGAAGAGAAGTATGCGTGGTATACTGATCACATGCGCGCGAACTTCCGAGTGTCGAGCGGTTGCGGATTGTTGCATACCCGAACGCCATACCCATACAGTGTGCGATACCGAACGGTGATGGTTATCTTCCGAAGTTCCGTGTAAATGTGTGCAACACACACCAAAAGTGCTCATGATCGGCTGGGAACTGCCGCCCTTTAACAGCGGCGGGCTTGGTGTTGCTTGCTACGGGCTCGCCAAAGCGCTTGCCGGACGCGGGACGGACATACTCTTCACGCTCCCGCACGAGGCAGCAGTCTCGGCGCCGTTCATGAGAGTGTGGTTTGCGGGAAGCGAGGTTTCGAGAGCAGCGGCGAAGTTCACCGCATACAGTTCTGTCGGGCCGCGAGGCACTCGGGCGCGAGGCATGGAACAGGGCGGTAACACGCTTTTTGATACGGTGTATGCTTACGCTCGCGCGGTGCGCGAGCGTGCGATGAGAGAGCACTTCGACCTCATCCACGCGCACGACTGGCTCACGTTTCCAGCGGGGCTTGCCGCGGCGGAGGCGACGGGAAAACCTTTGATTACGCACGTCCATGCGACCGAGTTTGACCGCACCGGCGGCCGGGGCGCGAACAGTGAGGTGTATCGGATTGAACGTGAGGCCTTCGAGGGAGCAGAGCGCGTTGCGACGGTGAGCAACTACACGCGGGAGCTCGTCGCGCGAAACTACAGTGTCGATCCGGACAAAATTTCAGTGCTGCACAACGGCATTGATCCGGAAGAATTCAAGGCGGGGCAGGGGAGGATCGAGGCCCTCCGGCGCCTGCGCGAGCGGGGCGCGAAAATTGTTCTTTTTGTCGGACGGCTCACGATACAGAAAGGGCCGGATTATTTTATCGCTGCCGCCGCACGCACGCTCGCGCATCGCCCGAACACCTATTTTGTTATCGCGGGATCCGGCGATATGGAACGGCAAATAATAGAAGAGGCCGCCTATCGGCGGATCGCGGAGCGGGTGCTCTTTACGGGATTTGTTCGCGGCGATGAGCGCGACGCGCTCTACCGAGCGGCGGATGTCTACGTGATGCCCTCGGTTTCGGAGCCGTTCGGCATCACGGCGCTTGAAGCTATCGGGTACGGCGTGCCGGCAATCGTCTCGAAGCAAAGCGGCGTGCGCGAAGTCTCGCCGCACATGCTGCTTGCCGATTTTTGGGACGTCGACGAGCTCGCGAACAAAATTATTGCCGTCATAGACCACCCCGCCCTCACCGACACCCTGCGCGAGCACAGCATCAAGGACGTCCTGCGGGCCACGTGGGATAGGACGGCGGAGAAATGCCTTGAGATGTATCGGGGCTTACTTGCGGGGCAAGCGTATGCAGCGGGCTGTGCATGAAGGAACCAATCAGTTCAAGGCGTCTAAATTTTCAATTATCAATTTACAATTTTCAATCAATTTTCAATGACACAATTTTCAAACACGACGTCGTCGTTTTGAAAATTAGAAATTGAAAATTGGTAATTGTGTAAACATGCCTTCCGTCTGCTTCTACTTCCAAGTCCATCAGCCGATGCGCATTCGCCGCTTCAGGGTGTTTGATGTGGGCAACGACCACGGGTACTTCGACGAGGGGAGCGGTGCGAGAACAGACAATCGCGCGGTGCTCGAAAAGGTGGCGCGCAAGTCATATCTTCCCACGAACCGACTGCTCCTCGCCCTCCTCGAGCGCCATCCGGAATTTCGCGTGAGTTTTTCGCTCTCGGGAGTTCTCCTCGAGCAGCTCGAGCGCTACGAGCCGGACGTACTTGCCTCGTTTCAAGCCCTGGTGAAGACCGGCCGCGTCGAGCTCCTCGCCGAGACCTATTACCACTCGCTCTCTTTTCTTTTCTCACGGGAAGAATTCGAGCGGCAGGTGCGACTCCATGAGCGTTTAATCAAAAGATTGTTCGGCGTTCGGCCGCGCGTGTTCCGCAATACCGAGCTCATTTACCACAATGACATCGGGCGAGTGGTGAGTGCGATGGGTTACAGCGGCATACTTGCCGAAGGCGCGGATCACATTCTCGGCTGGCGGAGCCCGTGCTTTCTCTACCGGCCGAAAGGAGTGTCGCGGACAGCGCTCCTCCTCAAGAATTACCGCCTCTCGGACGATATCGCATTTCGCTTCGGTGAGCGTTCATGGAAAGAGTACCCACTGACAGCCGGCAAATTCGCCGATTGGGTCGAATCACACAACGGAGGCGGAAACCTGATCAATCTCTTTATGGACTACGAGACATTCGGGGAGCACCAATGGGAGGACACCGGCATTTTTGCATTTCTTGAGCATCTGCCTCGCGAGCTCCTGCGCCGCCGCGATACTGATTTTGTGACGCCATCCGAGGCGATCCGCCGGTACCGGCCGGTCGCCGAGCTCGACGTGCCGCACTACGTCTCGTGGGCCGATATCGAGCGCGATCTCTCAGCATGGCGCGGCAATGCCCTGCAGGAGCAGGCCTTGAGGGAGCTCTACTCACTTGAGCGCGATGCGCTCGCGAGCCGCGACCCCGTACTCATCGAAGATTGGCGTCGGCTCCAGACCTCCGACCACTTTTACTACATGTGCACGAAGTGGTTTGCGGACGGCGATGTGCACAAATACTTCAATCCGTACGAGTCGCCGTATGACGCATTTATCTCATACATGAATGTGCTTGCGGACCTGCGGCTGCGCCTTGGTGGCGTTTCGGGTCGGAGCCGCGCAGGGCCGATTGCGCGAATACGCGAGTGGGGCACTCTGATCCGCTCCCCGCTATCGTTTTTGAAAAACGTCGTATCATTATCAGCGTAATATAAGTTAATACCATGTCATTTATGGCAACAGTCAAACGAACACTCGGAAGCAAGAAGCTCTCAAGTAGAGCGATGCACGAGGTGACCGGCGCCGCCTGTTTCTGGGTCAATAACGGACCGATTCTCTGCAGCCTGCGCGATTTGCACACCGCGCTCGGCGTGATGACCAAAAAGCAGTTTGAGCACCACGCGCGAGCGCAACACAACGACTTCGCATCATGGGCGGAGGGCGTCTTTGCCGACAAGGCGCTCGCTCTGAGGCTCCGTCGCGCAAAGACCCCGGCAGGAATGCGCAAGGCGCTCGCGGCGTACCTGTAACGTAAATTTCCAATTTTCAATTTTGCAATTTTCAATCAATTTTCAATGGATCAATGATTCAATGACGGACGCCGTCGCGTTTGAAAATTGCGTCATTGAAAATTCATTGGAAATTGAAAATTGTACATTGAAAATTTTACACTCCCATGCCCTTATCCTTAGTCCTCGGCAACGGTGAAATGCTCGTCGGGCTTGACAACAAAGGTCAAGTGCGGGATCTCTATCAGCCGCACCCCGGGCTCGAGAACCACGTCGGAGCAGCATGCGTGCATCGGATCGGCGTATTCGTTGACGGCAGGTTCTCATGGCTCTCGGAGGAGAGCTGGCGCGTCGGCATTATCTACGAGCCGCAAACGCTCGTTTCCGAGATACAAGCGGTTCATGCCGGGCTCGGCGTCCAGCTCCATTTCACCGATGTTGTCTACAACGAGGAGCCGATTTTTGTGCGGCGGCTACGCGTACGGCAGACGGGGAGAGAGCCGCGCACGATCAAAATATTCTTCCACCAACAGTTTCAGATTTACGGCACGGCGTATGGCAATACGGCGCTCTACGATCCGAAAAACGCCTCGATCGTCCACTATCGCGGTCGGAGAGTATTTTTAGTGAGCGGCATTCGTGGGGGTAAGAGTTTTGACGACTTCAGCATCGGCGTCGCGGGAATCGAGGGTAAAGAAGGGACCTGGCGGGACGCTGAAGACGGCGCACTCTCGAAAAACGCCGTTGAGCACGGAGCGGTTGATTCCGTGATTGCGTTTACGCTCCCGACAGGCAGCGAGCAGAGCGAAATCTACTACTGGATCGCTGCCGGGGCGACGCTCGCCGAGGCGCGGGAGCGCCACGATCTCATCAAACTTCGCTCGCCGGAGCACATCATCGAGAGTACCGGCGATTTTTGGAGGGCATGGAGCAGGGCTGGCGAGCGAGGTCTCGAGAAACTTCCCGCAAAGATTGCCGGACTATTTACGACATCGCTCCTCGTGATCCGCGCGCACCTCGATCATGAAGGGGGCATTATTGCATCTGCGGATTCCGAAATGCTGAAGTATGGCAGGGATAGCTATGCATATGTCTGGATGCGCGATGCCGCATTGGCGGCGAGAGCGCTTGACTGCGCGGGCTACCCCGACACCGCCGAGCCGTTTTATCAGTTTTGCGCGGACACGCTTATGCCCGAAGGGTACTTTTATCACAAGTATCTACCGGACAAATCGCTCGGAAGCTCCTGGCATCCATGGGTGCGGGGGGGGAAGGAGCAGCTTGGTATCCAGGAGGACCAGACGGCGACGGTGCTCTTTGAGCTGTGGGGCCACTACGAGTCGAGCCGCAATCTTGAGTTTATTGAGCGGCTCTACAATCCTCTGATTAAGCGAACGGCCACGTTTCTTGTAACCTACCGTGACCGAGCGACGGGCCTGCCGCTTCCGAGCTATGACCTCTGGGAGGAGCGCTATGGCGTGTCCACATATACTGCAGCGTCCGTCTTTGGGGGCCTCAGAGCCGCGGCCCGTTTTGCGGAGCTTCTCGGGAAGGAGCAGGACGCGCGTGATTTTAGCAGCGCGGCAGAAGAAGTTCGGACAGGCATCCTGAAATACCTCATAAACTCCGAGACTGGATACTTCCTCAAGCAGATTTCCTACGAGCACGATGAACCGATGTCCGATCCGACGCTTGATACCGCGGGTTTTGCCGGGGTCTTTCGCTTCGGCATCCTAGAGCCCGACGACAAGCGGCTCCGCAAGGCCGCCGAGTCTCTCAGGGATTGGCTCTGCTGCAAGACCCCGTTTGGCGGCGCAGCGCGCTACGAGGGAGATATGTACTATCGCGCTGATGCGCGGCTGCCGGGTAACCCCTGGATAATTTCAACGCTCTGGTATGCGCAGTACTTGATTGCAATCGCCGAAAAGACGCGTGAACTTGAAGAAGCGCTGGTTTGGCTGAACTGGACCGTTGATCGCGCGAATGGCGCCGGCATGCTGCCCGAGCAAGTTGACCCGCATACCGGCGCGCCAGTCTCCGCCTCGCCTCTGGTCTGGAGCCACGCGGAGTTTGTGTATACCGTTCTCCAATACCTTGCCAAATTGAAAGAATTGGAGAAGTAGCAACAGATTTGGAAAGATGGGTTGAAGGGTAAAATTTTCAATGTACAATTTTCAATTTTCAATCAATTTTGCAATGACACAATTTTCAAACACGACGTCGTCCGTCACTCAGTCATTGACACGTTGAAAATTGATTGAAAATTGCAAAATTGAAAATTTTTGGCATGCTACGAGTTGGGTATGTGGATAAGTCAACAGTGGTTGATGGTGTATGATTTAATCATGAGCAACAAGATATTATTGCAAGAGTTGAGCGCTCCCGGCTGCCTGCACTGCAAAGAGTTTGCGGCATTTTGGGAGTCCATAAAGGGTGAGTGGTCGAATGTCGAGTTTCAAGACGTGAGTGTTGTCACACCCGAGGGTCAAGAGCTCGCGCAAAAGCACATGATCTTCGCGTCGCCGGGAATAATTATCAACGGGGAGTTGTTTAGTACGGGCGGGGTGGACAAAAAGAAGTTTGTGGAGAAGCTGAAGAAGCTGTCTGCTTAATGCAAAAGGACCAAGAGCGTATGGCGGCAAACTTTTTATCATGAACCTCTTCGACAAACTCACCCCACAATTGTTCCTCCGTCTCGGCCTCGGCGCGGTGTTTGCGTACTCGGGACTTAATATTCTGCTGCACCCCACTGCGTGGACGTGGGCTCTGCGCGGGCTGCCGGCGTTCATCCAAACCCAGATCGATCGGGTTGGCCCCGAGATGTATCTTCGCGGTCAGGGCATCGCCGAGCTCGCTATGGCGGCGGCGTTCCTTGCGTGGTTCCTGCCGCGCTGGCTTGTACGTATCGCGGCGTTTTTTGCGGCCGTTGAAATGGCGGCGATACTGGTTTTTGTCGGCGTCGACGCCGCGACATTCCGCGACATCGGCCTTCTCGGCGCGGCGCTCGGGGTATTGTTCGGCAGGGCGTTTTATTAGATTTTTAATTGTGGAACAATCAAACAAACTAAAAAAACCACTCTCGCCGTGACTGCGATCGGCATTTTTGCCGTGATTTTGATGGGTGTGCTTTAGTTATGCACAATATATCGTATCGCATCGTTGAGTTGTATAGTACAATTTGAATACTAGAAGATATCTATGCCTGAGGAAATTCAATCACAACAAACATCGGCGCAATCACCTAGCCAGAATGTCGTCCCCGAAAGTCAGAGCGACAATCAGGCCGAGCACCGCACCAAAATACGCATTGCGATGGTAGGTTTTGCCTTGTTTTTTGTTTTTGTCATCGGTCTTTTTTGGCTTGCGACGACTCCCCAGCAGACCGTAGGCCTGACTCTCTCTTTTGCCGCGGGCCTTTCAATGATTTTCTTGCCCTGCACTCTGCCGCTTGCGTTTGTGATTGTGCCGCTCACACTGGGGAAAAATCCTAAGAAGGGGCTTTTCATGGCGCTGTCCTTCACTCTCGGGCTCACCATTACCCTGTCTTTATACGGCGTTTTTATTGCCGCCGCGGGCAAGGCCTTTGGTTTGAAGTCCGATGCCGAGGTGTACGCGGTTCTTCTTGGAGGGACCGCCGCTTTCCTTTTCGGTTTGTCAGAAATCGGATTGCTGAAATTCAGACTTCCTTCATATTCCGGAAAGTTCCCGGATTTTATCCAGCGCCAAAAGGACTATGTCAAGACCTTCCTTTTGGGACTTTTGCTCGGGAATGCCGGGGTGGGCTGCCCGAACCCGGCTTTTTATGTGCTCCTCGGATATATCGCGACAACAGGAGATATCTTTAACGGATGGTTTTTGGGTTTTGTCCACGGAATGGGTCGCTCTGTTCCGCTTATCTTTCTTGCCATTCTCGGGACGCTCGGCGTGAACGCCCTCGCGCCGGTTGTGAAGCACAAGGAAACGATTGCGCGCGCCATGGGATGGATGCTTCTCATCGTCGGTGCTTATCTTCTCACGTTTGGCATTTTCGGCCATGATTGGTTTATTGCGTCGGGAACTCACTCGTCGTGGGAGCAATTCGTCAATAACATCGGAGGAGAGAGGTTTGGTGAAATAGTACTCGAGCACGAGCATCCGCTTATTGACGCTTCTGGTTTTATCCGATACGGCAATATGTTTTTCTTGGGCCTTCTTGCGGTGACGATGCTCACGGCGTTTATCGTCAAACGGCCCTCTAGGCGCACGATAAAATGGCTTGTCGCCGTATACATGGGGCTTGCGCTTATCATCGGGTATTCCACGGGATGGACATTTACCCTGGGGAGAAATATGCAGGGACATGGAAAAGAAGCTGCAGAGGCTGGTCATGAGCACGGAGACATGATGGATACGCGCGACATGCCGAGCGCCGCGTCGCTCGCTGCGCTCCCGCTCCGCGGACCGTCAAATCGTCTCGAGCGCTTACCTTTCAGCGTGAGTCCTGACGGCTATAAAGAATTCCGCCTCGAGGCGAGCGAATTCCGTTGGGAGTATGCAGATGGGAAATGGGTGCATGTCTGGGGCTACAACGGCCAGGTCCCCGGGCCGGAGATACGCGCGAATGAGGGCGACAAGGTGCGGGTAATTGTAAAAAATAGTTTGCCGGATGCGACCACGATCCACTGGCATGGACTCGATGTGCCGTGGCAGATGGACGGCGTTGCAGGGGTTACGCAGAAAGCGATCGAGCCGGGCGCTACGTTTACATACGAATTCGTGGCGACACCGGCTGGCACGCGCTTTTACCATTCGCACGGGAAAGACCACAGTACTGCGGCGCAGCAGATGGACATGGGGCTCTCGGGGGCGTTTATTGTAGCGCCGGATTATGGTGATATTGACATAGATTCCCTTCGTGAGTATACGCTTGTACTTGACGAGTGGGACATTCAGGCAGGCGGTGTTAATTCTGCAATCTCGCACATGCACGACACGGGCATGATGGGTGCGGTGCCGGACTTCAATACGTTCACTATCAACGGTCGCATTTTTCCATACGTCCCGAAGCTTGATATTAAGAAAGGGGAGTCCGTGCTCGTGCGCTTTATCAATGCCGGCACTGCGGCATTCCACCCTATGCATCTCCACGGCCACAGTTTTAAGGTAGTCGCGCGCGACGGCTTCCTGCTTGAACATCCAGAGGAGCGCAATACGATTACCGTAAACCCCGGTGAGACGGTTGACATATCGGTTGAAGGCAACAATCCGGGCCCGTGGCTCCTGCACTGCCACCACGTGCACCACGCGGCGGCAGGGATGATTACACTCCTACAGTATGAGGGGTATGAGCCGATACAGTCGCTCAAATGAAAAATGAAAAAATCAAAGTGAAAAATGATACTGTGCAATGCAAAATTTTTAATTTTGCATTGTCGTTATTAGTTTTTCATTTGTACTTTCTACCTTTGTTGGTGTTCGCAAACGGCGGTGACGCCCATGACACGGCATCTCCACACGACGCGGAGCTTCCACATGTCGGCGTAGGGACCGTCATCGAGGAGATATCTGTGCGCGAGGGACTTGTGGTGCATATGAGTATAACGACGCCGGTGACGACTAGCATGCCGCTTCCGTTCAGTTTTTTGATCAACGAAAAACCTGGCAATACTGTGGTGCCATTCTACGAGCTCGACGTGGAGCATACAAGACTGATGCACGTCATCGGCGTACGAAGTGATCTCAATGAGTTCCGCCACATCCACCCGGAGCCGTCGCCAGATGATCCGGCGGTTTTCAGAATCGAGCATACGTTCGATAACCCGGGTGAGTACAAATTTTGGTCCGAGATAGCTCGCGGACAGCAGCATTTTACTTTTGGCCATCCAATGTTCATGGTCACGGGCGATGGCGTCGAGTCCAAGAAAGTGATCTCGCTTGCTCGTAACGTGATCGTCGGCGACTACCAAGTAGCGCTCTCGGTACCGCAGCGCATTGCTACGGGCCGCGCCGCAGACCTGACGTTTGACGTCCATACGCTCGTTGGCGACGGCATCGCGCTCGAGGAATATCTTGGTGAGCCGATGCACCTCGTGGCGATCAAGGGAGACCTCAGCCAATTTGTCCACGCGCACCCGACGGAAGCGCACACTCATGCGATCAATACACTCGCACCGGTTGCTCACGCTCACGGCCCGACCGGCGACGCGCCCGGCTACGAGCCGGTGAATTTTCATGTAGCGTTTCCCACTGCCGGATTTTACAAGCTCTTCGCGCAATTTCGGCCGCAGGGGGCTAACCTTGACACAGACGAAACATTGACCGCGACTTTTTGGGTTGAGGTTAAAGACAGTACGCTCGCGCCGGCCACGGGGCAGGTTCTGCTCACGACAGTCTCACTGGTGTTGATGGCGTTGCTTAGTGTTTGGGTGTATCGGTATATTCATCGCACGGCATAAAAGCGAAAAGTGTATCTCGTATTTTGTAGCTCGTATCTTGTATAGTTTGTATAAAACTCCTCATACGAAATATAAGATACACAATACAAAATACAAGGCACACTATGAACAAATATCTCATCGTCGGTATTATTGCAGTTGTAGTCATCGGCGGCGGCATATTCTACCGCACGACGCTGCTCTCGGAGGATAAGGTGCCGCTCGTGACCGGCGTGGTGCACGAGGTCGCTGTCGTTGCGAAGAAAAATGAGTGGCGCTTTGTGCCGGAGGAGATAGAGATTAATCACGGTGACCACGTCATAATGACGGTGATTAATGAAGACGACTATGACCACGGCATCGCCATAGATTCCTATGGTGTCTCACAGAGAATGCCTGCCAATAGTACAAGAGTCATAGAGTTCGATGCCACCCAGCAGGGCGATTTTCCTTTTTATTGCTCTGTTCCGTGTGGCGAGGGCGAGGTGGACGGCGTCCTTCGCACCCACTTCGACATGATAGGCAAATTGCACGTTAAGAGTTTAATTTCCGAGACACGCTAAAATTGAATGCGTACGTTTGACGGTAGACAGTCGATGTGGTACTCTGCTGCAGGGTGAAAAGAGAAAGGAGGCGATAATGCTAGATATACCAGTAGTGGTCTCAGGTTCTTTCCGTAAACATTTGGCAGAGATTCAGGAGGCGATACGGCAATTCAGAGCGCTTGGGGTGACCGTGCTTTCACCACAACTCTCGCCAGCGGTAAATCCTGGCGACGACTTCGTTCTCCTCGAGAGCGACGATACAGACGACCCGAGCGTGCTCGAACAACGACACCTTGATGCGATCGCAGAGGCGCATCTGCTCTATATTTGCAATCCGGGTGGCTATATCGGCCCAACGGTCGCGATGGAGATCGGTTGGGCGAGAGCGCATGAGGTACCTATCGTTGCAAGCCACACGCTGGCGGACGTCACGCTCATGCACTTTGTTGACCAGACGTTGCTATCACCGAAGGAGGTGGTTGCGGCCTTCCTCCGCTATCGCAGTGGCACAAGCTGACGGTATCGAACTCACCTATAAATAGTAGCCCGCTCATGTTGTTTCGTGAGCGGGCTGTCGTTATTTTATTCATCGGGATTATGGGCGTTCGGTGTGGTACACTGTTGTTATGAAAATCACTATCTGCGGGAGTATTGCGTTTTACAACGAGATGCTTGAAGCGCAGGCGGCGCTCGAAGATTTTGGGCATGAGGTGAAATTGCCGCCACAGAGCATAAAAGACGAGAACGGCGCCGTGATGTCGGTTCAGGAGTATTACGATCTACGCAAAGCAGCCACGACCGACACGGGCTGGATATGGGACAGAAAGGCGGAGGCAATCGCAGCCCATTTTGAAAAAGTCGAGTGGGCGGATGCCATCCTCGTGACCAATTACGACAAAAACGATATTTCGGGCTACATCGGCGGCAATACGCTGATGGAGATGGGCGTGGCGTTCTTTTTACGGAAACCGGTCTATCTTCTCAAACAAATCCCCCTACTCTCCTATAGAGAAGAAATTATCGGCATGAAGCCGATCGTGATCGAGCACGATTTTGCACGCATCAGTGTGTAACACCGGATGTCGCTAGTATGTCCACTGTTTCTACCACTGTGCAGCGTGGCGTCCTGATCGCCTTCGGCGAGTTATTTTTGAAATCCACTGGCGTGCGGCGGCTGATGCTCGGGCGACTTGCGCGGACGATCGAGCAGCAGCTCAAGAGAGCGGGGATTGGCGCGCATCTTGCGCGCTCACACGACCGCTTTTTTATCCGCCGAGATGAGACGGGGTCTATTGGTGAGATCGTGCGGCACATCCCCGGCATCGCGTGGTTCGCCGAAGGATACTCTCTTAGAGGTGCGACGCTTGGGAGTGTAGCTACATTTTTGGCCGAATGCGCCGAGGAGTGGATACCGAAGAACGCCACCTACGCGCTTGCGCTGCGGCGGGGGGCAGGAGTGACACTCTCGCGCGAGGAGATCATCGAGGTACTCGCGCGTGGCATTGAGAGGCGTGTTGATCTTTCTTCGCCAGATCGGGAAATTCTCATCGAAGCAGAGCGATATGGGTGGTTTCTCGCCTGCGGCCGAGAGCGCGGAGTTGGGGGTCTGCCTCTCGGAAGCGAAGGACGGGTCGCGGTGCTTCTCTCTGGCGGGATTGACTCGCCGGTTGCAGCGTATCTTGCGGCAAAGCGCGGCGCGGAAAACGTTTGGATCCACTTTCACAGCTTTCCACTCGTCTCCCGAAAGAGTATCGAGAAGGTGCGGGAGCTTGCACGGGGCTTCTTGCGCTTTCAGAGAGAACTTCGTGTACACTTCGTGCCGCTTGGTGACATCCAGCTTCGCGTACGAAGTGGTACCACGGAAAAGTACCGCGTGTTGCTCTATCGTCGCGCGATGATGAAGATCGCCGAGCACATCGCGCGGCGCGAGCACGTTGGGGCGCTCGTCACCGGCGAGGCGCTCGGGCAAGTCGGCTCCCAGACGCTCACGAACCTCACCATTGTCGAGCAGGCGACGAAACTTCCCGTGCTTCGGCCAGTCATCGGTTTTGATAAAGAAGAAATTATCGCGCTCGCGCGTCGTATCGGCACCTATGAAATTTCAATAAAGCCGCAGGAGGACTGCTGCTCACTTTTCGTCCCGAAGCACCCGACCGCCGCGGGGAAGCTCGTAGAAGTCGTGCGCATAGAACGCGAACTTGCGCTCGCACCGCTCATCCGTGCTGCGCTTAGCGCGGCAGAAATCGAAACTTTTGTATAGCACATGTCCAACAGATGTCCGATACCAGTCTGTTTGAGCCTTCAGACGGTGACTTTGTAACCTATTAGACGTAGTGGTACTCTGGTGCATACGGATGTCCACTACGACCGAACAAATCAAAGAGCGACTTTCGATAGCGGATCTCATCAGCGGCTATGTGAAGCTTGAGCGCGCCGGGGCGAACTTCAAGGCGCGTTGCCCGTTCCACAATGAGAAAACTCCTTCGTTTTTTGTCTCGCCGTCGCGCAACACCTATTATTGCTTTGGGTGCGGAAAGTCAGGCGACGTCTTTACATTCGTCCAGGAATTTGACGGCCTCGATTTCCGCGGCGCGCTGAAGATGCTCGCCGAGCGCACGGGCGTGGTCCTGGTGGACGAACCGCGTGAGAGCGCGGACGAACGCGCGCGGCTCTTTGCCGCGCTCGAGAGTGCGTGCGTATTTTTTGAGCAGGGGCTCGGAAGTGCGCCGGAGGCTCGGGAGTACCTCCTTGGACGCGGCCTCACAGAGGCATCTATTACGCACTGGCGCATCGGCTTTGTGAAAGAAGGCTGGAGCACGCTCCGCGACGAGCTCGCGCTGCAGGGCTTTCGCGAGCGTGAGCTCGAGGGCGCGGGGCTCATCAAGCGCGGGGAGCGTAGTTTTTATGACCGCTTCCGCAGCCGGATTATGTTTCCGATATCGGATAGCGCCGGGCGAGTCGTTGCGTTCTCCGGCAGGATTTTCGGCCAAGCGGGCCAGGAGGGTGATGCGGCAAAGTACCTCAACAGTCCCGAGACCGAACTCTTTCACAAATCATCTCTCTTGTATGGATTTGATAAGGCAAAACATACGATTCGTACGCTCCGCTGTGCTATCGTTGTTGAAGGCCAGATGGACTTAATCCTCTCGCACCAGGCGGGGTTTACGAATACCGTTGCGCTCTCGGGAACGGCGCTCACCGACGTGCAGTGCAAGCTCCTGAAACGCCTGACGGACAACATGATCATCGCGCTTGACGCGGACAGTGCGGGTATTGCTGCAGCGGGCCGCTCCGCTACCATAGCACTCGGGCTCGGGATGGACGTGAAGGTGGCCCGGCTCCCCGAGGGAAAGGACCCAGCCGATCTCATCAAAGAGAGCCGCGAGGCGTGGAAGAGCGCGATCCGCTCCGCGATGCACGTCGTCGAGTTTTACCTTACTGTCTTGGAGCAGAGGCATGCGACAGACCGCCGCGCTCTCCGTCGCGAGGCAGCGCGAGTAGTGATACCGTTTCTTGCTGCGATGTCTGGTGCCATTGATCGTGCGCATTTCATCTCGCTCGTCGCCGCGCGGCTTGCTCTCCCTGAGAGCGCGATCATGGAAGAGGTAGTGAAGTACCGCGAGACGGCGCGTCGGATTCCGCCGAGTGCCGAGGAGGCGGGAGGAGCAGCGGCAGATGCCCGTGTGGCTGCGGAGTCGGGCAGTACCGCAGCACCTACTGAGCACGAGCAGCTCCTGCGGCGGCTCGTTGGCATCTATTATTGGATTGCGGATGACGTGGCGCTTGCCGCGCTCGTCCCGGAGTTCGCTCGCGCGTTTGTTACTGCCCTCGGCGGCGATCGCGAGTTTCGCGAGACAGCGGTGCGTTTTAGCGAGAATCGTGATACGCTTATTTTTGAAGCCGAGCGCGCGCTCGGTGAGCATCGGGAGCGGCTCGCCGAAGAAAGCGTATCGCTGTTGCGGCGATTTCAGGCCGCGATACTTCTCGAACGCTACGAGACGGTGATCGCCGAAGTGCGCGCGGCGGAGCTCTCAGGGGACAACGAAGCGCTCACAGAGGCGATGGCTGCGTGCGCGGAGATATCGAAGGCGATGGCGGCGCTCTGAAGCTGTTAGCTGATAGCTTTTAGCTTTTAGCACGACGGCGTAGCCTCTCAAAAGCTATAAGCTAACAGCTAAAAGCTTAACAATGGCTACTCTTAAAAAAATATCCAAAAGGAAACTGCCCTCCCGCAGCGGTGCGAGTCGTTTTTTGCGCTCCTCTGCGGTACGGACGCTTCCGAAAGGGAATGTGGGCAGGGGGCGTGTTCCACCTCGAAGCAGCGCGTTTGGTCGTGCCCGGGGTAGCGTGACGAGTGGAGCGCGTGCTGTGGCAGCGTCGAGCCGCGCTGTGCGCCTCGAGCCATCGCGTGCGGCGCGTCCGCTAGTGAGGGCAGGGCAGCGCCGCACCACTACGCCGCGCGCGGCGCAGCGGGTGCTCGACCGCGAGGAGAGAGCGGAGCGGCTTATAGCGAAGGGTCGGGAGCGCGGGTTCATCGTATACGATGAGATTTTGAAGGAGTTTCCGAATATCGAGACCGACGTCATCTTTCTCGATGAGCTCTACGAGCGGCTCGCTGCGGCGAGGGTTGACGTGCTCGAGGGCGGTGCCATGCTCTCCGGGGAAGAGGAGGAGCCGCTTCCGGCAACGAAGCGCGGCCGACTTGGCGGCGAGCGTGGGTATGATTCGATCCAGATGTACCTCAAGGAAATCGGCCAGTACCCGCTGCTCTCGGGGCAGGAGGAGAAGGATCTCGCCAAGCGCGTCGCGTCGGGGGAGGAGGAAGCGAAGAATCTCCTCGCGCGCGCGAACCTGCGGCTCGTGGTCTCGATCGCAAAAAAGTACGTCGGCCGGAGCGCCGACCTCACACTCCTCGATCTCATCCAGGAGGGGAACCTCGGGCTCTTCAAAGCGGTGGAGAAGTTTGACTGGACCAAGGGGTACAAGTTTTCAACCTACGCGACGTGGTGGATCCGACAGGCGATCACCCGCGCGCTCGCCGACCAGTCGCGCACCATTCGCATTCCGGTCCACATGGTGGAGACCATAGCGAAGTACAAGCAGGTCGTGCGCCGCCTTGCGCAGGACTTGGGGCGCGATCCGATGAGCGAGGAGGTAGCGCTCGAGATGGGACTCGATGTTGAAAAAATCCGCCAGATTGAGCAGATTGATCAGAGCACGGTCTCGCTCGAGAGCCCAGTCGGGGACGACGGCGACGATAAGGCCTCGACGCTCGGCGATTTCATCGCGGACGACAAGATTCTCTCGCCGGATCAAGAGGTCTCGCGCCGGATTCTTGCGGATCAGATAAGGGATATTTTAGGCGAGCTCTCGGAGAAGGAGCGGCGGATCCTTGAGATGCGCCAAGGGCTCGACGACGGCATCACGCATACGCTCGAGGAAGTGGGGAGGGAATTCGGCGTCACGCGCGAGCGCATTCGCCAGATCGAAGCCAAGGCGCACGAAAAAATCCGCTTGCATGAGAAGGCGGAACGGTTGAGAAATTATTGACGAGAGAGTAGAGAGTAGAAAGTGGAGAGTAGGCCGCCCGTGTAGTACGTGCATGGCACAAAGTGCACGGTGCGTGGTACGAGACGAGGACGGCTGTGCATAGCGGTAAGACAAACGGATTATTTTTTGTACGATATACCGGTTGACCTATTACGACACTCTTGTTATCATTATGTCGTGGGGGCCATTCCAGAAAACAAAACCGCTCTGCTCAAGAAGCTGTACTACGAAAAGAAATTCAGTGCTCGAAAGATTGCAGAGTCTTTCGGCGTATCTTTGGATGCCGTATATTACTTTATGCGGCATCATAAGCTTGCGCGGCGTAGTTTTTCTGAGGAGAATAGATTACGATTCCTGCGCAAACAGCCATCGTTTACTCTTGCGAGGGGACTATCGAAACGAGAAAGACAACTGAAACTCATCGGGGTCATGCTCTATTGGTGTGAGGGGTATAAAACGGGCAAGAGCTCTACCGTTGACTTTGTGAATAGTGACCCGTCGATGGTAAAAATCTTTACTGAGTTTTTAAGAACAGTGTGTGGTATCAATGAGAACAAACTGCGCGCGTATCTCTATTACTATTCGAACCAAGACGCCCGTGAGCTTATAAAATTTTGGAGCGCAGTGACGCGCATTCCCCCGAGTCAATTCACCAGGCCATACATGAGAGAAAGCCTTCATGTCACCCCAAAGCACAAAATGCCCCATGGTCTTGTGCATATCCGCTATTGTGATAAGAAATTATTGCTTCAAATCATGGAGTGGATTGAGCAGTATAAGATGGCACAAGAGAGTTTGCGTCGGTAGTCCCGTAGGGGGCGGGAGCGGACTGTAAATCCGTCGTCTTCAATGGCCCCGTGAGTTCGACTCTCACCCGACGCACCACGTAGTGTTAAGGTCGGCTCGAACTACATTTAATTTTGGGGGAAGAAGTTTTTTAATCATATAAGTTGGGGGTCGAATTAGTTACAAAGAAGACGATTTTAAAACTATGAAGAAATATTTTCCTACATTATTTTTTGGAGCTTACTGGATTTTTCTTGGTGTTTTAATTTCACAGAATGTGGGTTGGGATATGCCGGATAGCAGTCCTGGTGCCTTCTTTATAAAACCCCAGGTTAACTTCATTACGAATATAGTTGAGGACCTGCTTCCCGGGAGAGGCTTCGTACCAGGAAGATTTTATCCAAGCATGTTCGGGTGGCTCATATCGGCAATTTTCCTTACAGGCGCAATGGCATTTGTAAACATCATTGCAATAGTTGTATTGCGTTCACCGAAAGAATATAAGCCGACAATAATTAACGCGATATATCTTCTTGTCGGCGCATTTCTTCCTGCGGATATCACTATTTATAAAATATTGAGAGCCATTCCCTTGCATGCGGGATACGGAGGACAATGGGGAATTCAAGCGTGTGGGGGGTTTGTTTGTTTTCCGCCACCTACTACTGGCGCTTGGGCAATTATTGGAGCTGTGGCCATAGGGATAGTTTTTGCTCTAAATCATTTCTCTGTTTCCTTAATAAATTCTGGTAGCACGACTCTAGGAAAAATAATACGGAGAACTTTAATGTTCCTGCCCGTGTGGATTTTATTAATAGCAATTTTCGTAACTATTTTTCCGCAAATCCATAAACAACCGCTACCACCGTCAATCAACTTATAAAAGGTGAATTCTTTTCACAAAAAAGTTTCTGTATTCAAAATTGTAAAGAACTTTGCCGCCAAAGAAAAACTTGCTTGTCCGCCGTAGCTCATGATAGCGAAGGCGGGAAATTGTCAGCGGTGCGGCTCCGCCGCTTTTCCGGATTTTCGTCCTCCTTCGCCTTTCGACTTCGGACGGGCAAGCGGGGAGACTTCCTCGCCGCCGCAGGCGGCGAAATGCGTTCGAACTATTTTAAGAATGGGCACCAAGCAGTTTTGGTTCGCCTCGCTACTGCACCGATGCTTCCGTTTCGCTTCCCGCCTGCGGCACGTTTTGGAGAATGCTCTCGATGAGAGATCGAATGGAGCTGTAGGGCTGGGCACCTTCGAGGGGGAGCTGGTTACCGGCGACGAGTACGACAGTGTGCGGGGTACCCGTGGCGCCGGCGCGCTCGGCATCCGCAACCATCGCCTCGACTTTCTTAGCATATTTGCCGCTCTTGAGGCAGCGCTCGAATTCGGCACGGTCGAGGCCGATATCTGCAGCGATTGTTGCGAGGAGTGCGGGGTCGAGTTTGTTGTCCGAGGGAGTGATAGTAAAGATGCGGTCGAGGTAGAGCCAGAATCCGCTGTTTCCCCCGAGCTCCGCCGCGCACTCCGTGGCCTCGGCTTCCTTGGGGGACTTGCTGTGGACCGCCGCGAGCGGAAAGTGGCGGTACACCCAGGCAACCGCGCCCATCTTCCCGTACTCATCCATGATGCGGTGGAGCGTGGCGTGATAGTTCTTGCAGAACGGGCATTCGGTATCCGAATACTCAATGAGAATGATCGGCGCCTGCGGGTTCCCCAGAATATGGTCGTCGCCCGAAATCGGCGCAGCACCCTGCTGCTTTGGTGCTGTGGCGGACTCGCCGACATTCTCTACCACCGCCGCAGGACGAGAGGCTTTGTTCGAGAAGAAAACCGCGCCGCCGATAAAAACTCCGGCGAGAATAATGGCGGTGGGAATGGTGAGGGAGCGGGGCATGGGAGAACGACATTTGACATGTAACCTTTGACATTTGACGTCGCGTCGCCGGTCGTTCGAAGTCAAATGTCAATGGTCAAATGTTTATAGGCCTTATCCCCTCCTCCCCCCCTTTCTCTTCTTCGGCTCCGGCGTCTTGCCGAGTTTCGCCAGGCGTTCGCGCTCAATCTGCCGCGCGATGAGTGCAAGGCGACTGCGTTTTTTCGTGTGCTGAGACGCGTCTCGTTTATAGTGCTTGAGTGAGCGGGCGCGAGTGAGCACGCCTGACTCTTGGACGCGTTTAGAGAATCTCCGGAGCGCGGCGACGTTGTTTTCAGTCTCCGTTTTGGTGACTTCGACGTTGATCATGATAGTGAGACTATACCACGGGGATAACCATGATACAAACCTATAGCGATGTGCGCAATATCAAGGTGTGCAAGCTTTTAGCTTTTAGCTGATAGCTTTTAGCACGACGACGTAGCTTCTAAAAGCTAACAGCTAAAAGCTCGTCTGATTAAGTTAACAGCTAAAAGCTGACACGTGCGTTTTATCGTACCCGCGCCGTGGTTTTGAAGTACCGTGGCAGGAGCGAGACGGGAATGGTTTCCTGGGAGCGGGTGGCGGTATTGCGGACGATCGCGGTGCCGTCGAGCGCCTCGCGGTGGCCGATGATCACGGTGTAGGGTATGCTCTCGCGCTCCGCGCGCACGACCTGCTCCGAGAGCGAGTGGGAGCCGAGCGCCTGAAGCACGGGTATCCGCGCCCGCCGCAGGAGCTCGAGGATGACAAGGCCGCGGCGCAGCGCGTCCGCTCCGAGCTGGATAAAGAGAATGCGCGGTACGAGCGGTCGCGGGGCCTCGGCGGCACGTTGGCGAGCGTTTTCTGAGGCGATCGTGAGTGAGAGCGCGACGCCGGAGAGCGCCCCGCGGATTCCCGTGCGCCGGGCGAGTCCCTCGTAGCGGCCGCCGTAGCCGAACGGCTCTTTCTGCCGCGCATCCGCCGCGCTTGCAGGGCGGAGTTCGAAGATTGTCGCCGCAAAGTTTAGCTTCGGCTCGATGAGCGCTTCGTCGATTGCGTAGGGGATGTCCATCCCCTCAAGATACTCGAGCACCTCTTTGAGGTGCCGCCGGTGCGAGTCGTGGAGGTAGCTGATTGATTTCGGGGCGTTTTCGCGCACCTCGCTGCACCGCTCGGTGGTACAGCGCATGAGCGCGAGCAGGTTCTCGCCGACGCGCGTTCTGCAGCAGGGTGCGAGGGAGCCCGCGTACCGGCGGTAATAGAACGAGAGTTCGTGGAAAAATCGTCCCGCGGTCTCACGGTCGCCGACGCTGTTTATGTGGATGATGACGCCTCCTTGCTTGAGCTCATCGAGGATGGCCGAGGCGGCGCGAATGAGGAGCGCTTCGCCGAGCGCGTCTTTCATCCCGAATACTTCGAGCTGTAGCGTGTAGGCGCTTCGGCGGCTCGCCTCGCTCCCGCTTCGGCGAAGCGGGCCCATGCCCTTTCCGTCCTTCTCGTCGTGGAGGTACCGGTAGAGAAGCGCGGGGGGTGAGACGCTCGTGAGGACGCCGCTTGTGAGACAGGCGATGATAGCGGAAACATCCTCTCGACTTCCGGGCGGCGCATGGGGAGGCACCGGGGCGAGCCATCGGCGCTTGTCGGCGCTTCGCACCTCCCGGCGCTCCGCTCTCGCCGCCCGGTAGCGCTCGTCGAGCGAGACAAAACCATAGTGCTCGGCGATGCCGAGCGCCTGCGCGAGCGGCGCGGGGAGCGCATCATGGCGCGGTCGTGAGACAGGCGCATTCATTTTTGATATGGTGTCCACCCGGTCGATTCCGTTCGCGCTAATCTAGAGTCTAATACCTAAAACCTAATTACCTCGTCCGACATATCCCGGGAAGAGCGCAATGTTCTGGAGGGGGAAGAGCCTCGCGAGCGCGCGCCCCACGATGAGGTCGCGTGGCAGGGTCCCCCACGAGCGGGAGTCGAAGCTTGCCGAGCGGTTGTCGCCGAGCACGAAGTAGTCGCTCTCGCCGAGGGTGACGAGAAACGAACCAGCGGTGCCACCCACGAGATAGGGCTCGTCGAGCACGAATCCGCGAGGCGTGCCCTCGTTTTTCACCGAGAGCGTGCCATCTTGTATCTCAACGGTTTCTCCAGGGAGTCCGATAATGCGCTTAATGAAGAACTGCGTTCGTTTCTGTGGGAAGCGGAAAACGATGACGTCGCCGCGTTTCGGCTCGCGAAGTCGGTAGCTGATTTCGTCCACGATGAGGTATTCGCCGTGCGCGAACGTCGGATCCATTGAGGAGCCGCTGACGATAAAGGGTGTGGCGATATAGAGGCGGATCGCAAACACGACGGCCGAGATAATGACGAGAAAGCGGATGAACTCGAAGAATGATCGGCTGTTTTTTTGGTTTTGATTTTGTAGAGGAACGTTCATGGAGGTTGAGGAGAAAAAAGATTACTGCTATTGTAGTCGTATTGACGAGAGAGCGCAAGAGAAATCGGAGAAAATACTGCAGTACAAAATGAAAACGTAAAAATCAAAAATCAAACTGTGTATTTTGTAGCTCGTATTTTGTATCTTGTGTCGAAAATGTAACCTCATTCACAGAGTTAGAGTGCGTGCAAAAATACAAGATACAAAATACCAAATACAAGGTACCTAAAACGTCTAAACTTTTGCTATGTTAACAATCAAAGAGGAAGGAAAGAGGAAAGCTACATACCTTGTCGTCGGCCTCGGCAATCCGGGGGTGGAGTACGAGCGCACACGGCACAACGCGGGACGGCGGGCGCTCGAGGCGCTCCGCGAGCGCGGCGAGTTTGAGCCCTGGCGCGAGGACAGAGGGCTCAAAGCCCTGAAAGCAGGAGGTGCAATTGATGGAGCGCGCGTGACACTTCTCCTGCCGCAGCAATTTATGAACCGCTCGGGGGCTTCCGTGGCTAGTTTAGTCAAGAGTCCGCGTGCCGCCGAGCGGCTTATTGTGGCGTACGACGACCTCGACCTACCACTCGGCGTCGTAAAAATTTCCTTCGGCCGGAGCTCGGGCGGGCACAAAGGGCTTGAGTCCGTGATCCGCGCGATCAAAACGCGCGATTTTACTCGTGTGCGTATCGGCATTGCGCCTCTCGGAGTGCGCGGCAAGCTCGCGAAGCCCCGCGGCGAGCAGGCGGTGCTCGACTTTCTCCTCGGGGCGTTCAGTAAGCGCGAAGAGGGAGTGCTTACCAGCTCACTTGCGCGTGCCTGCGATGCGATCATGACTCTCATCACCGATGGCCGCGAAAAGGCGATGAGCGCTTTTAATAGGGTAGTGGGCGAGCAATAAGCAGCATGAAACAAGGCCCACCTTCGCCAGAGGGTACGGCGGACGAGGCAACAGGCAGTAGACAGTATGCACGACTTCTTTGCGACGAATTTCAAAGCCGGCGACCCCTCTGGGTCGCCGGCACATCGTTGTCGGTAGTGCGCAGAACACGTTCAACACTCGGTGTTCAACAGGTGCTCAACGTTTTTCGGCCTCTCACTTCAGGACGCCGACCTCGTACACGTCGTCGAGCGGGATGTCCGCGCTCTTGTGCGCATCCCGAACCGCCGCCTCGGATGGCGCTTCCGTGATACAGTACGCAACGCCTTTCTCTTTGCTGTAGTAGACCTTCTTCGCTTTGAGACCACTCTCGTCGCACGCTTTTTTATACGTATTCCATGCCTGCTCTAATTGCTCTCTCCCGGCGCTACCTGTCGAGTGGAGCCCCATAAAGAGCGACATCGCGCAGGCACACTTTGCTTCCGCCTCGCCGCAGCCGGAGCATTTTGGCATACAATGCTCTCCGCCACACTCATGCTCGGCGTCATGCTCCTCGGCCTCCGCACCGCACATGTCGCATTTGTACCCCTCCGTTTCTTGGGCACATTTTTCACATTTTTGCATAGGATTTGAAAATGACCGTCTTCTAATGATCGACCTTGCTATACTTATACCATACTCATTGCCTCGCGCGTGCCCTCCGTTATAGGTCATAAAAAACAGAAAAAGATATTTGCAATAACTCTGCGACCGCATTGTTATTGCAAATTTTCGTTCAGTTCGTTTCTCGGTGAGTGTGTCGGTTCTCTTTTTGGACAGGCCCGCTTCTCGTTTTTGATATTGGCGTATATACTGCAGCGTATGGACGAGACAAAACAAGGCACCGACCGCCTCAAAGAACTTGAGGCTCTGATGCAGGCGAGCGATTTTTGGGCTGACAAGGAGCGAGCGCAGACGCTGATCCGTGAATATCAGGCACTAAAAGATACCGCAGCCGGTGTCGGCGTGTATGAGAGCGGCGATGCGATCATGACCATTTTTGCCGGAGCCGGGGGTGACGATGCCGAGGATTTTACGCGTATGCTCTCGGAAATGTACGGGAAATATATCGTCGCACACGGCTGGAGCACTCGAGAGCTCCACGCGCACTCGAGTGAGTCCGGCGGCTACCGCAATATCACGACGGAGATTGCGGGGCGCGGGGCGTATGGGACCCTTAAGCACGAGAGCGGGGTACACCGCCTCGTGCGGATCTCGCCCTTTAATGCGTCAAAGAAACGGCAGACGTCGTTTGCGCTTGTCGAGGTCGTGCCGAAGTTTGAGAAGGTGGGACCTGTGGATATCGCGGAGAGCGACCTTCGGGTCGAGTTCGCGCGATCAGGGGGCGCAGGCGGGCAGAATGTGAATAAGCGCGAAACTGCCGTGCGTATCGTGCACCTGCCGACCAATATCGCGGTACATGTGTCCTCCGAGCGCAGCCAGCAGCAGAACAGGGAGAAGGCACTGGCGCTCCTCCGCGGAAAGCTCTATCATAGGGAAGAGGAGGCGCGACACGCGCGCGAGCGCGGCCTCTCGACTGCCGCGACGATCTCTGCCGAATGGGGCAACCAGATCCGCTCATACGTGCTGCACCCGTACCGAATGGTGAAAGACCACCGCACCGGGGTCGAAACAAGCGACATCGAGCGCGTGCTTGAGCGCGGGGAGATCGATGAGTTCATCGAGGCGGAGAAAAATGTGTAGGTGAATATGAAAAATTTTCTGAAGCCGACGAGGGTGACGTGCTTAGTAATGACACTGTTCTTCTGTGTAGTTCTTATCGGGCTACTTTTTTCTTCGGGCATTTTGCCGGACATTGGGATGGCGACTACTTTTTTTGTTGGAATTGCAATCGTCGTATTATTGGTACCGGCCGTGTTGTTCGATCAGGTGGGTATTCCAACATTACATCCCAGCAGTGGGGCTTTTCTTGCACTTCCCAACCCAACCGTCCTCGGTTTCGCAGCGAGCATTTTTACAAGCACCGTGATTCTCTATCTGGCCGCAAGTACCGTTTCATTACTTTGGTACAAACTGCGATCGAAATCAAAACTTCCCGACTCAAAGGCGCGTTGAACTACTGAATTGGAAGTGAGTAGTTCGTTGTTGGCAGTTGCGTCAGCATGATTTACTTCGACAAAGTTTCAAAAATATGGATCAAAAATCAGTTGATAAAAAAATTAAGACCATTGTGGATACGATCGTCCGTACGTTTAAGCCGGAGAAGGTTATTCTCTTTGGCTCGTACGCGTGGGGCGTACCGACCGAAGACAGCGATGTTGATCTGCTGGTTGTGGGAGAATCCGCGAAGCCGCGGCGTGAGCGGGAGCGTGATATAGATAGGTCACTGGTTCCGCGTACGATGCCGCTCGATATTCTCGCGTATACACCGAAGGAACTTCGTGAGAAAATAGACGACGATCGAAATTTATTTCTCGAAGATATCGTCAGTAATGGCACCGTGCTTTATGCCGATGACTAAATACGTCGTGGATTGGTTTCATCGCGCCGATGAAGATTTACAGATGGTTGATTTGGCGCTGAAAGAGGACGGTCCCGTCAACCCCGTTTGTTTTCATGCGCAACAAGCCGCAGAGAAATACCTGAAAGGGTTTCTTGCTTTCCACGCCCAGAACGTACGGAAAATACACGATCTCAAGGCGCTGCTCCAGGAGTGTCAAAATGTTGACCCCTCGTTCCGCGAGCTTGATGAAGACACAGCGGTGCTCAACCGATTTTATATGACGTCTCGATACCCCGACGACACGCCAGAGTTTAGCTCTGCTGAATGCAGAGAGGCATCCGAGGCTGCTGTGCGGATCAAAGAGTTTGTGTTGAAAAAAATGGATGACAAGTAGACGAGGGTCGGAAGTTCGTCATTGAAAGTGAGTAATTCGTTGTTGGCAGTTGCGTACGCATGATTTACTTCGACAAAGTTTCAAAAATATACAATGGCGGCACGGTGGCGCTCGAGGACGTCACGCTCACGGTGGACTCCAAGGAGTTTGTCTCGATCGTTGGCCACAGCGGGGCCGGGAAGACGACGCTTCTCAAGATGCTGCTTGCCGAGGACTTTCCGACAGCGGGCGCGGTGTATTTTGAGTCTACGGACATCCACTCGCTTCGCCGGAGAGCGATCAGCCGCCTGCGGCGGCGCATCGGCATGATTTTTCAGGATTTTCGGCTCCTTCCCGCCCGTACCGCCTATGAGAATGTCGCGTTTGCGATGGAGGCCGCAGGCCGCAGTGATGAGGAAATCCAGTCCGACGTGCCGTATGCGCTTGGTCTCGTTGATCTCGAGGAACACATGTGGAACTTCCCCCATGAGCTCTCCGGGGGCGAGAAGCAGCGCGTGGCGATCGCGCGTGCGATCGTGAACCAGCCGGACATTTTGGTCGCCGACGAGCCGACGGGGAACCTCGATCCGGTCAATACCTATGATATCGTGCAGATTTTGAAAAAAATCAACGGCCTCGGCACAACCGTGCTGCTCACGACGCACAACACCGGCGTCGTGGAATCCCTCAAACGTCGCGTCATTACGATGGAGCGCGGCAGGGTGGTCGGAGACGAGGCGCATGGACACTATAATAACCACTGAGCTTTTAGCATGGACGGCGACGGCGAAGCTTCTAAAAGCTAACAGCTCGCACTTATGTTGATTTCTCTCAAACGCATCTTCCGCTCCGGCTTTCTTGATTTTTGGCGCAATAGCGTCGTGTCATTCTCGTCCGTTTTCGTGCTTACGGTGACGCTCTTTGTGATCGGTTGCCTGCTTTTCCTCCAGGCGACGCTTGAGTCTACGCTCCAAGAGCTTCGTGATAAAGTGGACGTGAATGTATATTTTATTCCGATTGCGGGAGAGGCAGACATCCTTGGGGTGAAAACCCAGATCGAGGCGCTGCCGGAGGTTGAGCGCGTCGAGTATGTGACGCGCGAGCAGGCACTTGAGAATTTCCGCATCCGCCACGCGGACGACCAGCTCACTCTCCAGGCGCTCGACGAGCTCGGCGATAATCCCCTCGGCGCCGTGCTGAATGTAAAGGCCCGCGAGCCCTCGCAGTACGAGAGCGTTGCGCGTTTTCTTGAGTCCTCGCCCGCGCTCTCGAAGGGAGAATCCTCGATCGTAGACAACGTTAATTATTTCCAGAATAAAATCGCGATCGAGCGCCTCGCGGGCTTCATTGACGTCTCCGAGCGCGTCGGACTCCTTGCGACGATCGCGCTTGCAGCGATTTCCGTCCTCATTACATTCAACACGATCCGTCTTGCGATCTACACCTCGCGCGATGAGATAGCGGTGATGAAGCTCGTCGGGGCTTCAAGCGCCTATGTGCGGGGACCGTTTATTATCGAGGGTGTGCTCGCAGGCGTCGTCGCGGGAGTGCTTGCGCTCGGGCTCTTTTATCCGCTCACCTACTGGCTCGGGCCGATTACCGAGCAGTTTTTCGCAAGCATTAATCTATTTATCTACTACCGCGCGCATTTTGCGGAAATATTTTTGATCGTGATGGGATCCGGCATCGCCCTCGGCGCCCTCTCGAGCTTCCTTGCGACGAAGAGGTATCTCAGGGTTTAGAAATTCGAAATACGAATATCAAATCCGAGCCGAACATTTGACATGTAACATTTGACATTTGACCGCGTCGCCTCGTCTGTCAAATGTCAATGGTCAATTGTCACATGTTCTGTTCGTGCTTCGATATTCGGATTTAGGCATATTCGGATTTCGTGACTGATAGGTCATCGGAAGTTGCACAGACTTTTTACGGCTACATCATGGCTAAAAAGACAACGCACAAATACATCTTCGTCGTCGGCGGCGTGATGTCCGGCGTCGGGAAGGGCATCGCCGCATCCTCGATAGGAAAGATCTTGCAGGCTCGGGGGTATCGCGTGACCGCTCTTAAGATCGACCCGTACATAAACGTTGATGCGGGCACGATGAATCCCACGGAGCACGGGGAAGTTTTTGTGCTCCGCGACGGCATGGAGTGCGATCAGGACATGGGCAACTACGAGCGATTTCTCGGTACTGATCTCACGCGCGCGAACTATATGACCACGGGGAGCATCTATCTCTCTGTTATCAATCGGGAGCGGAATCTCGGCTACGACGGCAAGTTCGTGAGCGTCGTGCCCTATATCCCCCTTGAGGTTATTGATCGTATCAATAAGGCGGCAAAAGACTGCGATGCCGAGATCGCCATTACTGAGATAGGCGGCACCGCAGGAGAATATGAAAATTTGTTATTCCTTGAGGCAGTGAAGATGCTCAAGATCAAACGCCCCGGGAGCGTCGTGCTCGTGCTCGTGACGTTTCTCCCCTTGCTTGATAATGATAACGAGCTTAAAACGAAGCCGACCCAACATGCCGTTCGCGCCCTGAATGCCGCCGGTCTGCAGCCGGACATCGTCATTGCGCGAGCCCGGGACGGTATCGACAAGAAGCGCCGCGAAAAGATCGCCTTTTTTTGCAGCGTGCGAAAGGAGGATGTCATATCCGCGCCGAATGTCTACAGCATCTACGAAGTGCCGGTAAACTTTGAGCGTGATAATTTAAGCGCTTCCATTCTGCGCAAGCTCCACCTGCGCGCGCGCGGGACAGACATGAAGGAGTGGCGCGCATTTGTGGAAAAAATTCATGCTTCAGAGGAGCCGGTGCGTATTGGCATTGTCGGCAAGTATTTCGGCACCGGTAGTTACATTCTTGCGGATTCATATATTTCCGTAATCGAGGCGGTGAAGCACGCCGCGTTCAGCGAGCGTCGCAAACCGCAGATCGAGTGGCTTGACGCCGAGACATTTGAGAAAAAGAAAGGCGTCGCGCTGACCGCGAACCTGGAGAAGTTGTGTGAGTACGACGGCATCATCGTCCCGGGTGGGTTTGGTGCGCGCGGCGTCGAGGGAAAAATAGCGGTGATTGAGTTCTGCCGCAAAAATAAAATCCCCTACCTCGGCCTCTGCTACGGCATGCAGCTCTCACTCGTCGAGTATGCGCGGCATGTCGCGGGGCTCACGGGGGCGCATACGACGGAGATCGCGCCCGATGCGCCGCACCCGGTGATCGACGTGATGCCCGAGCAGAAGAAGCTCATCGCCGAAGGACGTTACGGCGGCACCATGCGCCTCGGCGCCTACACGGCGCTCCTCTCGCGCGACACGATCGCACACGAGGCGTACCGTACACATGAGATCAGCGAGCGTCATCGGCATCGCTACGAGGTGAACCCAGAGTACATCGAGCAGCTTGAAAAGGCAGGGGTGGTCTTCTCCGGCCGCTCGCCCGACGGTACCCTGATGGAAATCGCGGAGCTCCCGCGCTCGGTGCACCCCTTCTTTCTCGGCACCCAATTCCACCCCGAGCTCCAGAGCCGTCCGCTGCGTCCGCATCCGCTCTTCGTCGAGTTCATAAAAGCCGCGATCAGCGCCGAGCGTTCGGCCTGAACTACGCGGGGCTTGCTCCCGCGTGGTTCAGGGATTTGGACAGAAATAAAAATTGAAGTAATTTTAGACCTACGCAAAATGTAAAAAATGGCTTAATCGGCATGTGCAAACTTGTTTTAGTGGCTTGCTTGTATCGCTTATCAACTATTTTGCGTAGGTCCTATAATTAAAATCTTGGTCACCAAGTAGCTGGAAGCCGACTTAATTTTTTGCGATGATTGACAGGCTGTTCCATGAATGTTACTTTTATAGACAGCGATCAGTGCTGATGAGGTGTGGTTCGAGCTTCTGTTGCAGCCATTGTATTTGATATATTATTCGCAAAATTTTTTACGCTATCATGCAAGAAGGAACAATCGCCCGCCTCATTGCGGGCAAAGGCTTCGGCTTTATAAAGTGCGAAGGCCAAGAAAGGGATCTCTTTTTCCACTCGAACGAACTTGTGGGTGTACGGTTCGACGAACTTCACGAAGGTGACAAGGTGACATTTGAAATCGCCGACAGTCCGAAAGGGCCGAACGCGATTAGGGTAAACAAGGTATCCTAAGGGCTCATCCACTAATCGCTGCGGGACATCCGATGTCCCGCAGCGATAGTGCTATCTCGCATTCCGAACCGCAGTCTTGATGTGCTATAGTACAAGCGCGCATGCATGCGCGCTTTCTATTTTGCCGGGTCGTCTAAAGGTAGGACAATTGCCTCTGGAGCAATTTATCTTGGTTCGAGTCCAAGCCCGGCAGCCAGTGTGGAGAAGCGGCGGCGAGAGCCGCTTTTTGGCTTGCTATAGAGCCAGATTTTGTAGGTTCGAACCATGGCTGTTGGGCCTAAACCGCGATACGTGACTCTTTACTGAGGCAATGCACATATAGGATTTTTTTGAAAAATAGCGGTTCGAAAGCGTAGAGACGGTGGTAGACGAGAAACCATTGACTTAGGTGTGCGGTTATGTATACTAGAACGAGGTTAACAACTACATATGGTGTATCCAGAGTACGGAGATGCGAAGGGTAATGGCCCAATGCTCCGTCCGCAACCTGTTCGCCGAGTGGCGAAAAAGGTGCGAACTCCATCCTTCAGACTTCCTGTTTGAAGGAAAGATACGTTCTAAAATTGGATGTCTGGATACACCGCCTTCGTGGGCGGTGTATTTGTTTGGTAGAAGGTCCTTGACAATACTATAAGGAACAACGCATGGTACAAAAACATAGTACGGCCGAACCAAGCATCCTTCAGTTGCTTGGAATCGTTGGATACGACTCAGTTGAGTCGGTAGTCATCGCCGCGCTCGCGACGGAAGCTCCGCTGCTCATTATCGGCCCACACGGGACTGCAAAATCATTGCTGCTGAATTTGCTCGCGGAGGCACTTCGTCTTGAACATCGCCATTATAATGCAGCGATGATCAATTTCGACGACCTCATCGGGTTTCCGTATCCGAACGAAAGCAAGACTGGCCTTGAGTATATACCAACGAAAGGCTCTATATGGGGAGTAGAGTCTGTGTTTATTGACGAAATATCACGCACTCGCGTTGATATGCAAAACCGGCTGTTCCCAATCATCCACGAGAAGATGATCCAAGGCATTCCGCTTTCGGGTCTTCGTTTCAGATGGGCGGCCATGAACCCTCCACGAAAGGACGAGGAAGAAGAGCGCGGGTGGACGTACGAAGGCTCGGAGCCACTTGATGTGGCGTTGGCGGACCGATTTCCGTTTATTCTTTCACTTCCGTCTTTTGCAGCGTTTTCCGAGAGCCACAAGCTCGCGGTCATTCGCGGCCAGCCGGAAGTGGAAGCTGCAAAAGTTGGCACTCTGCTCTCTCAGCGAATTAACCTCGCGAGAGTTGCGGCAGGGGAAGTAAGGAAAACTTTGAGCGAGAGTATCGGCTCCTATGTCCTTGCCATTCATGCGCTTCTTGAAAAGATGAAACGGCCAATATCACCGAGACGCGCCCGCATGCTCCACGATGCCATTGTTGGGGTTATCGCGGCGGAATCGGTTGCCGGTCGCCACGATTCAAAGTCCGCGACATTCATGGCGCTTACGAACGCCTTACCGCATCCCGCGTACGGCGAGGTTATAGATGCGTTAGAATTACTCACGGCCCATAACCAGGCGTGGAAATTAGCCGAAATTCCTGCAACGGATCCAAGGCGACTCATCTTTGCCGAACCCAATCCGGTGAAGCGGGTGGCGTTGGGATTATCACTCTCGATTCCGGATTTGGATATGTCGATCCTAGTGCAGGACGCGTACGCCTCGCTTGAGGCAGTTGAGCGCATCTGCTTTGGGGTTGCGCTCTATCCTATAGTGAGTACCACGAAAAATCTGACAGCCGTTGCGTTCGAGGCTCTAGCCGACGAATGGTTCGAGGTTGAGAATCAATCGGCGCGCAGACATCAAGTGGCGAGCGGGTCGAAACGGCATCGGCAGTGGCAAAAACTGGTCGATTGGATCAGTGAGCAGACGACGAACACCTTAGAAGAAAGTGTGAAAGTTAATATCGCACTTGTCCTCTTTGAGCGGGAAGTCGAGTTTGAACCGGAAATCGTCGCACTGACCTTCAACAAGTTTAACGAGTTATTCCCCTGGAGAAAGGAAAACGTATGAGAGAAATCGCCCGTGCGCTGCACAACATGAGCTCATCTTCACGCTCAACCGCGTATGTCAAACCGCGTCGAGTCGAATCACCCCCGACTCTGGCCCATGGAGCAAGCGTAAGAAGTAATAGAGGTGTGACGATCTCGCTCCGCACGTCCGCTGATGAAGAGAGTTTTCTCAAAGGGCTTCATGACGAGATTCTCTTAGGCGCACTATGCACGACCATTGAGGAGGATTTGAGAGACATTGCCAACAGGACTGTTATCGAACACGGCCTCATTGGTTGCGTTCTGGTGCATCTTTACTCTGGCACATTGAGTAAAGCGACCTCATTGAGGTCATTAACGTGCCCCAAACTGAAACTAGCTCTCTTATCGAAAAGTTCAGATCGTTTGTTTGTGGCATCAAAAACGCCAAATCTTTCGATCAGCTTGCTTTACCGAGAGCTGGTTACCTTCGATTCACGGATCGTAGCGCTACAGGAGAAACTACATGAAGAGACCGGAGCATAACGAGGATGCCGGGAATGCGCTCCGCGGACGCATTCTTGCGGCTTTCCCGGCAGGTCACTACGCGCTTGACGCATTCTTTCGCCTCACTGACATCGTTGTCACAGACCGCGTGGATACGGCAGCGGTAGAGTGTGTTGCGGCACCACGGATGCTCGTCAATGGGCAGTTCGTCTCAAAACACTGCGCCACCGATGAACACCTCTTCATGCTTATCCTGCATGAACTTCACCACGTGCTCATGGGGCATACCACTCTGTTCAAGCGAACAACAGTGCTCGATAACATCGCTTTTGACGCTGTGATAAATGCAATTCTCTCACAGCTCTTCAGAGAACCGATGTACTACTCGTTCTTCCAAAAGCTGTACAAGCCGGACAGATTACCGGATGCACTGCTTCGGCCGCCCGACGGTTGGCCGAAGGAATGGGACATCCCGATGAGTCTTCCGAAACCCGTATCAGAAATGATCCGAGTACTCTATTCGGAGGCAAGCGGTACCTACAAGGAGGTCTACGACCTCTTCAAGAAAGACACCGCGCTCAAAGAACACCTTGCCGGTGCAGGCATACCGCTTGACGGGAGAGGCCAAGATGGAACGTTGGGTACGGGGGGCGATGCTCAGTGCCCTCTTTTAGGGGATCATTCTCCTGAAGGAATAGTTGGACGAGGCGAGTCGGCCGCGAACAGCCCGGCCCTGGAGGGGGCTGTCCGCTCAATCGTTGAGAAGTGGCCAATGCCGCCGGATCCCATACGCGGCAGAAGCTCTGGCAGAGAACTCAGGGAGATCCTGCTTGAGAAGGTGAAAACTCCGCCTACGGCACAGAGGATCCTGGAGCGACTCATCAGGAAGATGGTTGAAGAGGGCCCTGCCGGCGGCGTGACGCGATATACGCTTCAAGACGTGGATCGAACGATCGAGCATCCCCTGCCGACACTACGCGATCGGCGGGCGCTTGTGGCCGCCAGTTTCGGCTGGCAACCGCTCGTGTATCGAACCTCACTTGAAATAAGACGGCGACGTAAGGAACGAGGTATCACGTCGGTCTACGTTGATGTAAGTGGGAGCGTGGCTCGGTATCGATCACTTATGGCTTCTCTTGTGAAGCCGTATGTTCTGAGAAAACGTGCTCGGCTCTTCGTATTCAGCGAAGTGGTGGATGCGGTCACCCCCGACGCGCTCAAGCGCGGCATATACAAAACAACGGACGGCACGGATGCTGTCTGTATTTGGAAACACGCGAGTGAAAATGGCTTCAGAAAGATTGTCGTGCTCACTGACGGGTATGTCGGCAAGCCACCTCGGTATTGGTCTCATGAGCTATCAAAGAACGGCGTTCGAATATGTGTGGCGCTGGTCGCTGACGGCTATATGTGTGATCTTGAAGACATTGCCGATGAGATCATAGAGTTACCACTGGAGTTAACCTGAGAAGCAGAAGGTGAGACATTCGCTCGCGCATGCTTCACCCATAGAGAGGAAGAAGAATGAAAACGTATGGAGAATGGGTATTCCCTGGGCATCCCGATAAGCTGTCCGACCGCATAGCGGATTCGATTGTTGATGAGGCGCTCATCGACGACCCCGATGCGCTCGTCGGTATCGAAGTTGCTGTACACCGAAATAAGGTCTTCATCGATGGTCGAATCGCGTGTCCACATGCAGAGACATTCGACTGTTCCGAGATTGCGCGAAGGGTATTTCGCGAAAGCGGGTACAGTTCGGTATTTCTGCCTGATCCCACAAGACTCTCGATAGACACCGATCTGTGCGTTGGTGACTTTCGTGAAGATGAACGGCGCATTCGCTCTATCTCCGACGATCAAAACATCGTCACGGGATATGCGGAACTAAATCCGGACACCAACTTTCTCCCGATCGCGCACTTTGTCGCTTATACAATCGCGCGAGAGTTTTGTGATCAGAGGAAGGAAAACATCCGGATCGGTCCTGACGGCAAGGTACTTGTAGTGATTGAAAGTGAAGGGCGGTCATCTGGAGTGCGGACAGAGTATCGTCTCGAGGCGGTGAGTTTTTCGGTTCACCATCAGTCCGAACTCAACACTATAGAGATCGTGAAAACCGCCAAGCAGGTTCTTGAATGTGCTATGGTTAAACTCCCTTCGGTACACACCAGGTGGAACGGCGGAAGCGGGAAGACGGAGGTTATTGTCAACGGCGCAGGAGACTTTGCGGTTGGCGGACCTGAAGGAGATAACGGTCTTGCCGGCAAGAAGCTTGTCGTAGATGCATACGGGCCGCACATTCCGATTGGGGGAGGAGCACTATCCGGTAAAGATCCCCACAAGATCGATCGGGCGATGGCGCTTCGTGCCAGGCAAATTGCAAAGCATATCGTCATCTCCGGAGTCGCCGAGCGTGCCTTGGTCTGGCTCGCGTTCGTGCCAGGTGAGCGGGAACCACGGTGGAAGAACATCACGCTTTTTAAGGAGGGTGCCGACGGATCGGCGCGAATGTGGCCAATGGATGCGGTGCTGTCTCGTCGATGGCTGGCCGGCTATGATCTGACCATCGAGGGTACCTTTCGAGACTTGCGCTTAGACGCGGTATGGTGGTCTGAATTTGCCGCGTGGGGACACTTCACAAACCCCAATGCTTCATGGGAGAGGTGGTTTCCGGGGAGAACCTCGGTGTAGTCTCCACAGGTGGCCTCACAGAGCAGATGCACTGGTAAAAATCCGTGCTCACTGCGGCCACGAATCGCCGAGAAAAATAAGATAGTTCTTTATTACCTCGAGTTCGGAGAGTTCCTGCTTTAAACTCTCCTCTGTTTCGGGGTGCGTATCTCGACTGATGAGCCACAATAACGAAACAGGAAATGTGTTTTTGGGCAAACCGGCTCTATACGAGCTCCTAGGAAGAGACAGGTGACATATGAGTGTGGAACGACGAGGCAAACCTATGTTTCGAGTGGAAAAATTCCTTCCGAACGAGTGTCCGAAATGTAGGCATCATTTTCTGAAGGAAGGAGAAGACTATGTCCGATTATTTGGAGACATCATAGACGGTCGTAAGATTCTGCGGGAAACAACGGGGTACGACATTATCATCTGTGATAAGTGCAAGAATTGTACTGCCCGGGTGATGATCGAAGCATACCACGTTTCCGATCGAACCAAAGCGGAGGCTCTCTTCCGAGAAGGATTTATCAATCTGCAACCGGTTGAATCTTTCGGGAGTCATATTGAGGATGCGCACGAAATTTTTACCGAGATACCGGGGCTTCGAGTGAGGTCTCTGAAACTCTAAAGAGTTCGCGCCATTCAGTCACAAAAGGTCGTAAAATCTCAAAGCGCCTGACCAGCGCTTTTTTCTTTTTTGACCTCTCACTATAAACAAAAATTGTACATGCAGGTTAGACGTTATTTTCCATGCTCAATAGCTCCTCCAACTGCTCCATAGTATACTGCGGATATACAATGATTTTTCATTAATCTCGGTCAATAACTATGGGCTCATTACGAACTCCGGAAGGAAAGGAGAGGTACGAGGAATATTTGTCTCTTGCCGATCTATCGGCCTGCCCGCTTTGTGGGAAGGAGTCGATAGAGACTTTCCAGTTTTGGAAGGTTACTGAAAATTCTTTCCCGTACGATCTGATTGCCAAGGTGCACCATATGCTGGTGCCAAAACGGCATGCTGTTGAAAACGAGCTGACGCCGGAGGAGTTGGGTGAGTTGGCAGTGATTAAGGAATCGTTCGTGCACCAGCACTACGAATGGATAGTTGAACCGACGCACCCTAGTAAATCAATCCCGAGCCACTTCCATCTCCACCTCATTGTGGGGAAATAGCTCCATTAGAATTTTCCGCGACCTCGCGCAGGCGAGGGAGGGTCTATTTTGGTTACGTTTCCGTCTCATTCCCCCCGTTTTTTATACACCAATGCAGATGGAAAAGAAGCTTGACTCTCATCATAACAACAGCAAACCAGCGCTCGGAGCGAAGCGCTGGTTTCGTTTGGGGAAAAGGCTCACGCCGGAAATTGCCTCTATTCTATAGGCAGCTTCCACTTATACGGCGTCATGCGACGCAACCATACATTGAGCTTTTATAGCCTCCCCGGTATCTTTTATATCTTTGTAAGCACACTCCAGCCGCACGCAGTACCACTGCCACATCAGGTAGAGTATCAGACTCCCATATTCTAAAGAAAGCGGCTCGGGAACAGAAACGCTGCCAGTGCGTACACCATACCTCTTCGTGCGATGCGGCAAAATAGGACTGCTCCAACAGCTCAACAAATAGATGCCAAGAGGCACGCTTGTGGGCGTCAAAGAAAAAATGTGCCCGAGATTTCACCAAAGTTTCCACCTCTCTGTCTTCAGGAATGACAATCCACCTCAGCGAAAATTCCTGCACCACCCTTCTGCCACGGACGTAAAAAACTACAGGCAGTACTGCGGGCAATACCGGGTATCGCTCCGCTACGCAACGGCAGATACCAAATCTCAATTCCCGTATCGATCCCATGACACACCTCTAGGTAAGCGAGACCCCATGGAACAATATCGGTTATTCTCTAAAATGAGACTAGCACATATGCATGGCGCTGGAAAGCGTTTGAGGTTAAGGGTGTCTTTTGTCAGGAAATTTTCGTGGTACCATAATGACTGTATGAAAAAGACGCCTCTGGCTCTTGGTACTTTTGCTTTTGTTCTGCTTTTCATAATCGGCTCTATTTTTTCTCTCCTGTGGTTCTTTAAACCTGGGCCGGAAATCCGCAATTATCCTTCGGCAGGGAAAGATATTATTGCATTTGGGGACAGTTTGGTGGAAGGGATCGGCTCGACCGCGGGCGGGGGTTTTGTACCTATTCTCTCGGAACGGATCGGGCGCAGGATTGTGAATCTCGGCCGCTCCGGGGACACAACGGCTTCCGGTCTTGCTCGTGTGGAGGAAATTTTCCGCTACGACCCTCAAGTGGTCATACTCGTTCTCGGTGGCAATGACTTTTTGCGGAAAATAGCCCAAGAGACCACGTTCGCCAACCTTGAGCGCATCATAGAGCGTGTCCAGGAAAAGGGCGCCATAGTGTTATTGCTCGGTGTTAAGGGCACGCTTCTCGGCGATAAGGCGGAGTCATATTTCAAGGAACTCTCGGAGCGTCGAGGCACTGCGTATGTGCCCAATATTCTAGACGGTATTTTTGGGAAGCCGGGTTTGATGTATGACAGCATTCATCCGAATGATGCGGGCTATACGCGTATCGCGGACAGACTATACCCGGAACTTAAAAAACTTATAGATAGTTGAACGCCTTCTCGGATATTGTCGAGGTGGGGATAGCGTTGTTGCTCGAAGTTTTGCGGCTGGTTCCGTGTCGATTCACTCCGGCAGAGCCTCGAGGGTGACTCGGACGATTTTTTCTTCGCCGCGGTGGAGAATGACAAGCGTGACGCTCTCGCCGACGTTTTTGCGCCGAATCGCCGAGGCGAGCGAGTGATTCTCGTCGAGCTTGACGCCGTCAATTGTGAGAATGATGTCGTTTTCGACGATGCCGGCTTTGTCCGCAGGGGAGCCGGGCATCACCGCAAGCTCCTCGCGGCCCTCGCCTCGTCCGACAAGCGCGCCGTAATCTACCGTGAGATTATTCGCTTGCTTGATGCGCTCGGTTATCATCGTGTAACGCACGCCAAGGTACGGCCGCACGATCTTTCCGGTCGTCTTCACCGACTCGACGACGCTTGCGACCGTGTTTGAAGGAAGGGCAAAACCGATATTCTCCGAGCCCTGCGCGACGGCGACGTTGACGCCGATGACCAAACCGCCAAGGTTGAGCAGGGGGCCTCCGGAGTTGCCTGGGTTGATCGCGGCGTCGGTCTGGATCACTTCCTCAAGGAGCTCGAAGCGGCCTCGGGAGTCACCGGCGACAATCGAGCGCGCGAGACCCGAGATGACGCCGACTGAGACGGTGTTGCGAAACTCGCCGAGCGCGTTTCCGATCGCGATCACCTTCTGGCCGACGTCGAGCACCGCGGAGTCGCCAAAGGATAGGGCAGGGAATGAGCCGCCGCCCTTGAGACGAATCACAGCGATGTCGAGCATCGGGTCTTTTGCCACGACCTCGACGTCGTATTTTTTGCCGTCGTTGGTGAAGGCGGTATAGGAGGCGTTTGTGTCCTCGACTACGTGGCGGTTCGTCACGGCAAGCCCGTCCGTCCCGATGATGAAGCCCGAGCCGCTCCCGATATCCCTGCGCTCGGTTCCGCGCTCGCGCAAACGCGGCATCTGGAAGCCGCCCCCGAAGTTATCGCCGAAGAAATCAAAAAACGGATCCTCTTCAAAGTATTGCTCAATAATGGGAACATCTTTGCTGACCACGATCGAGATCACCGCAGGAGACGCGCGTTTGACGGCGCTGATCACACGTTCTTCTTCGCTCTGGAGCGCTTTGGCAAAACCGCTACGCTCGACTGGGGCCCCACTCGTTGAAGTTGCGGTCGCGTCGCCATCTTCGCCACCTGCTTCTTCGAGGATCTCCGACGCGAAGTAGTTAAAAATTGCGCCCCGGTTAAGATAAACGTATCCGCCGAGCGCCGCGAGGACGATTCCGAGCACCAAGGCACTCGTCGCAGCGCTCACGAGAATGGTTTTTTTGTAGTAGGACATACTCACTGCCTTTTATGCGTGGATTATATACCGGCCTTTTTGTTGCTCGCAAGTCAAAACAGAGGTCGCCCCAGCGTGAATATTTTTATACAGCAGCCCCGCGTGCATGCACGCGGGGCTTAATAATGTAGCGGGGTTCTACGTTCATGTCGGCGTTACCGAAAAGGACAGCTCGTGCCATCCTGGGGTTTATAGCCAAGCGTGCGCTCGGCGTCCGAGATGTTGAACGGGTTGCAGGCGTTGTCGGAGACGGTGAAGAATGTCGAGAATGACCGGAGGTTCTTCGCCGAAAGGCATCGCTCAATAAACTGAACGCAATCACGGTGCGAGAGGTAAAACGGGTATTCGCTCTGAGCCGCGTTGTCGTCCGGACGGACGTTGCCGAAGCGAACGGCGATTGCAGTGAGCGCGCCGCCTGCTTCCGCTGCCGCCGCGCGGGCTGCTTCCTCCATCCAGACTTTCGTTGCGCCGTAGAGCCCTGAGGCCGCGGGGCCATCCGAGACCCTGATTTTGGTTTTGCGGTGGAAAGCGCCGTGTCGGTCTTTCTCACGGATACTTGCCGGATACTCGTAGCCGCCGAGGTGGCCGATTGCGGCATGCACACTGCTGGCGAGGATGAGGCGTGGCACCTTATGCGTCGTCGTTGCCATGAGCACTGTCCGTACCATGCGCTCATTCATCTCGTGCGCGTCCCACGTCGCATAGTCAAGCCGACCGGGTAGGCCACCACCACCCTCGCGTATATTCCACGCAAGGTGGATGATAGCGTCTGGCTCTGTCTCTGCGACAAGCGTCTTGAAGCGCACTGCTTCATGCACGAGGTTGAGCGCTATGCATTGCTCGTCGTCTTTGCCGAGCCTAGCCCCATAATATTCAGAATCAACACCAACAATCTCGTATCGGGTCGTGAGCCCGCGCACGAGGACTCTCCCGATCGTTCCTGCTGAACCGGTGATAATGATTCGCATACTCCTATTCCTTTCCGCCATTCTAGCATGTTTCGGCCGGCACCATTGTTGGTGCCGCCCGAAACTCTGGCTCCGCGATGGCCGTACTTCTACGGGCTACTTGCTGCGCGCACGCCGTATACTCGCGATAGTACACAGCCCTTCGCAGAGGAGCTTGGCGAGCTCTTTTGGCAGCTCTTTTGCAAGAGAGCGCCAGGAAAGTTTCGTACGGGCCATGGAGACACGGATCGGCCGGTGAAAAATGATGAACGCAGCAAGCCATACGCGTGGCGCGTGCCACCACGAGGTCACGATCCGAACGCGTATGCTTTTTTCGCCGCCCCACCGTAAGCGTCTGTCCCACCGCTCCACTTGTCTGATCGCGAGAAGCTCCGTGCGGGTGTTGTTGCCTTTCGGATTTTTTATGATCTGGAGCGGCTCCCACGCGCGATTGATCAGCCACCGCTCGGCGAGATCTGCGAGTGTTTGCTCGCCGAACGGCTCGCCATAGCGATGCGGTATGGCGGCCCCGAGCAGGATCCAGACGCTATCACGCCTATCGCCAATTTTCTTCGCGAGCCGGAATGCTTTTTCGCATCGGCTCCCTCCCTCCGGATCCGGTACTGGAATTTCTCTGTCTCGCCCAAACGCCATTGGTACGATAAACCAGCGCTTCTGTGCCACGCGCACTTCCTTCACTGTTTGCATCTACTACCCTCCAGGGAAGACATTTGCCAAGGAACAACCCGTGTCAATCGAATCATTAAATTTTATCTGCGTCAAATTTCAAAACAACGAGCGTCCGGTCGTGGGAGTAGAGAGCGCCGTTTTCGTGCGCTTTTTCCTCACTGAAGTGATGGAGTTCTTTTTTTAGATTGTGGGGCCAGCGGCGGAAAAGGTCGATGAATTCTGGGAGGTCGAAGTAACGCTCGAAGCCATCGGTATAGAGAAAGACAAGGTCGCCTGGCGCGACTCTGAGCGTGCCGGTGTTAAGGTAGGGCTCCGCGGCGTCCTCGCCAGTCGCGACGCCGTAGCCGATGAGTTCGCCTTTCGGCCCCAAGCCGTTGCGGTAGAGGCGGCGGAGTTCTTTTTTGCGCTCTTCTTCCGGCCGTGATTCCCAGTCTTTGGGAAAGCAGCGGCGCTCGGGAGTACTCGGCCAGCATTCGGGAGAGCGGAATTTGAGGGAGCCATGTGAGTCGTAGTGCGCGACAAAGCTGTCGCAAATTGAGGCCCAGTAAAGTAACCGTTTACTGTTTCCTGATCGGTGGACATCGGATGTCCACCGACGTGGCGGTGCGAGAATCGCAAAAGCAGCCGTCGTGGTGAAGAGATCTTTTCCCCAGTAGTCGAGCGCGCCGGGGACTCTACCTCGGGAGTGATTGTACTCGCTCACGGCTGCATTTCCAGCGCGAAAGATGGCGGGGAGGTCGCTTGTGCTAAAATGTTTATATCGCCGCCGCGCGCTCTTGAGCGCGTCCATACAAAAGAGGCGGGCCGCACGAGCGGCTCCGGAGGGCAGGGGATAGGTGCCGTCCGGATTGAACTCAAGCGTCACTCCGTCGGCAACCACAAAAATCGGGCGGCGCGGGTCGGCGAGCAGGAAGTCTTCATTCGGGTGCGCGAGCGCCTCGAGTCGGTCGAGATTATGGTGAAGTTTCTCCTCGATAAAGTGATCGAGCGCGTGCGCAAGCGGAGCAAAGAAGCGCGTTACGCTCCGGTGCTCTCGTATGAACGAAGCGACAGCGTTCGCGGGGAGCGGGGCGCGAAAGGTAATGATACGATAGCGCATGAACCTTATCGTATCAGGCGGCCGCTTCATTTTTTCTTGTCAGACAGCATATAAAGCCTTGCGTCAAGTGTTTTTTCTTTTTGTGGTTGTGCACTATACTTAATACTTATGAGTAATAATGAGTCCAGCAGTGTGCAACGAGCAACTTTTTCTTGGTAACTGTTTGCCGCTGACCGAGACAGTTTTTATTTATGTCAGACGACACAGGAGAAAATTTCTCTTCACTAGAGAGCGATAGCGGGGCGCAGTCTCACAGAAAACGAGATGGCTTTTTGTCGCGCCTACCATTTTGGTCTCTGGTGGGGCTTACGTTTCTGCTGCCGGTTTTTTTCCTCCCCTCGCCCGCGTCCCACTTTCAGCTCACGAAGGTAGTCCTGCTCGCGGTGTTTGTTGTCGGAGCATTGGTCATGTGGATTGTGGGGCGTCTCCGCACCGCGGAGGTGACCCTCCCCCGCGTTCTATTCTTCTATGCGCTGCTCTTCCTTCCGATTGTCTCGCTCCTTTCAGCCGTTTGGGCGCGTTCATTCAGTACCGCGCTTTTTGGCGGTGGGTTTGAGACGGATACGGTCGCGTTCCTCCTGCTATGCGCGCTGTTTACATTGGTCACCGCGGTCTCCGTGCGTACCCGCGAACACGCCATTAAAATCTATGCAGCGCTGCTCGCTTCGTTTTTTGTCGTCGCGCTCTTTCAGATGGCTCGACTCTCCTTCGGGTTTGATACGCTCGCTTTCAGCGGCACGTTTACGACGAGCATTGCGAATCTTATCGGCAAATGGAATGATCTCGGCATTTTTTTTGGGCTCATCGCGATCCTCACGCTCACATCGCTCGAGTTTCTGACCGTGCGTCCGTTGGTCCGCGTCCTGCTCTCGATCCTGCTTGCGTTCGCGCTGTTTCTGCTTGCGGTGGTGAATTTCCTTGCGGTCTGGACCGTGCTCGGTGCTCTTGCAATCGTTTTCGCCGTGTACCGATTTTCACTGAGGCGCGGCGTCCGCAGAGCCGCGCGAGCGAGCGAGGGTAAGAGCGAGGCGCCCCGACTTGCGGACATTCGCCGCGAGCTGCCGATCGCGACACTTGCGGTACTTGTGGTAGCATCGGTCTTTATCTTTACCGGAAATATGGACGATAACCGGCTCGGCTCGGCGATCTCATCCGCGTTCAAGGTCGTGCACCTTGAGGCACGGCCGTCCTGGACCTCAACGCTCGCTGTTGCGCGGCAGACGCTCCTGGCGCACCCGATACTCGGCGTCGGGCCGAACCACTTCCTCGCCGAGTGGCACAGGCTTAAGCCCGAAGGCATCAACAGCACTCCATTCTGGGCCGTCGACTTCTCGCTTGGTGTTGGACTTCTGCCGACGATGCTGATTACCACCGGGCTCCTCGGCGCTGCCGTGCTTCTCACTGTGCTTATCGGATTTTGCTACCATGGTTTTCGAGCTCTCTTTGTGCTGCGCGAGGATCCTCTCGGTTTCTATCTCCTGGTTTCATCCTTTGTCGGCGCGCTTTACGGCTGGATCATTCTCGTGATCTATGTGCCAAGCCCGCCGACGGTCGCGCTCACATTCCTTTTCACCGGACTTTTTCTTGCGGTACTTGTGTCTGAGAAGATGCTCGGGGAGCGCACGATCAGTTTTTTGAGCCCGAGGGCGAGCCTCGTAGGCGCAACGATACTGGTCTCACTCGGGATTGTCAGTCTCGTTGGCGTTGGTGCCTATGCAAAACGTGCTCTCGCGATGTACTACTATCAACGGGCGACGATCGTCCGTGCCGCCGGTGCGGGCGTTGAGGAAACTGACGCACCCCTCACTCGTGCCCGAAAAATTCACGCTTTTACGATCATAGATCGCGCTCGCGCGCAGCTCGGGCTTGCGGCGCTCTCGGAGCTCCTCGCTCGTGAAGAGATCAATACCGACGCGGGGAGAGAGGCATTTCGCGCGACGCTCGGCACTACTATAGACCGCGCGCGCGCGGCTATGGAGCGCAATGAATACGAATACCAGAACTGGCTTGTGCTCGGCGATGTCTATACGAGCATTGTGCCGCTCAAGATTGAAGGTGCGTACGGGCAGGCGAAGGATGCCTATGATCGGGCTCGTGCCCTGAATCCGACACATCCGGCGATCCTCCTTGCTCTAGCGCGGCTCGAGGCGGCACGAGGGGAAAACGGCTCGGCGCGGGATCTCGTCAAGGATGCGCTCAATATGAAAAATAATTACTCAGAAGCCATCTTTTTCCTCTCGCAACTCGATATCGCCGCAGGCAATCTCGACGAGGCTCTCAAGAGCGTCGAATCCGCCTCACTCCTTGAGCCGAACAACCCCCTTATCTTCTTCCAACTCGGGCTTCTGCGCTACAATGGAGAATCATGGGATAACGCGATTGCCGCCTTCGAGCGTGCGGTCTTGCTCAATGACGTGTATGCAAATGCGCGCTACTTCCTTGGCCTCTCGTATGCAAGAGTGGGCCGCACCGCCGACGCCCTTACGCAGTTTGAGGTCGTCGCGCGGTACAATCCGGACAACGCGGAAGTGAAAACGGTTGTGGCCAATTTGCGTGCGGGCCGCGAACCGTTCGCGGGTGCCGACGTTAAGCCGCCGGAGGAGCGGGAGGAGCTGCCGATTGCGGAAGAGTAAAGGTTCACGAATTTCCAATTTCCAAATTCACAATTTCCAAATAATTTCCAAAACTTCAAGTTCCAATTTCCAAACACGACGCGGCTACTCGTAATGGTAGTGGTGTTTGGGATTTAATTTTTTGGAATTTGAGATTTGTTTGGAAATTGGTTACTTGGAAATTGGAAATTTAGATACTCGGTGGTGTTTGAATTCTCCAACGGGCAACCACGTATGGTTCGCAAACTGTTTTCATTTTTGTCTCGAGAAACGAGCGGCCTTCACTCGGCCGCTCTTCTTTTGGCCGGCTCGGCACTGGCCTCGCAGCTCCTCGGCCTTCTGCGCGACCGACTCCTCGCGCATACCTTCGGCGCAAGTACCGAGCTTGACCTCTACTTTGCGGCATTCAGGATCCCGGATTTGATTTTCGTCGGCTTCACCTCGCTCGTTTCACTCTCGGTCCTGATCCCCGTGCTTGCACGGGTGCTTGAGCGCGGCTCGGAGGAGGCACGGCGTTTTCTTGACAGCATGTTTACGGTCTTTCTCGTCGCGATGCTCCTCGTGTGCACTCTGGCTTATCTTGCGCTGCCGGCACTCGTGCGGATTTTCTTCAGCGGCTTCCCCACGGAGCTCGCGGCGCGCGAGCTCGTAGAGCTCTCGCGCATGCTCCTACTCTCACCGCTTCTCCTTGGCATCTCGAGCCTCTTTGCGGGCATCACACAGACGCACCGCGTGTTTATGCTCTATGCGCTCTCGCCGCTTTTCTATAATGTCGGCATTATCTGCGGCGTGCTGTTTTTGTATCCTATCTACGGTCTCGGAGGGCTTGGCGCTGGCGTTATTCTGGGGGCCTTGTTCCATGCATCGATCCAGCTACCGTTTCTCCTGCGGCGCGGCTTACTGCCGCGCCTTACTCTGCGGCCGGCGTTTAGGAACGTGCGCCGCGTATTCGTGCTTTCGCTTCCACGCTCGCTCGCGCTCTCAGCGCAGCAGATCGCCATGCTCGTTCTCGTCTCTCTTGCGACACGTCTCTCCCAAGGCTCGGTTGCTGCCCTCTCGCTTAGCTTCAACCTCCAGTCCGTGCCGCTCTCTATCATCGGCGTTGCGTACGCGACTGCGGCATTCCCGACACTCGCGCGCCTTGCGGCGCGTGGCGAGCGTGAGGTGTTCCTCGAGCGAGTGGCGTCAGCGCTGCGCCACGTTATTTTTTGGTCATTGCCGGTTTTAGTTTTGTTTATTGTTCTCCGGGCGCACCTCGTGCGGCTTATCCTCGGGAGCGGGGCGTTTGATTGGGACGCCACGCGGCTCGTTGCAGCCCTGCTCGCCGCGTTCGGACTCTCAATCGTCGCGCAGTCGGTGAATATACTCTTATTACGCGCATGGTACGCTCTCGGCGAAACGTGGAAGCCGCTCATGGCCCAATTTTTTTCCGCATTTATTACGATCGCCTTTGCAATGCTCGCGGTGCGATCTTTTGAGGAACACACTGCTCTTCGTACACTCGTCGAACAGATCTTTCGAATCGAGGGAGTGCGCGGGAGCGGCACGCTTGCGCTCGCGCTCTCCTTCAGCATCGGGTCACTCGCGGGCGCTACGGCGCTCTGGATATTTTTTGAGAGGAAAGTCGGCGGGCTTTTTCGCGAGATACGCGGAAGCCTCTTTGAGAGCGCACTCGCGAGCGTCCTCCTCGGCGGCACCGTGCTTCTCATCCTACGGCTCTTTGCTGGAGCGGTCACCCTCTCGACATTCTGGGGAGTGCTCACCCACGTCGCTCTTGCCGCACTCGGCGGCGTCACTGTAGCGCTCTCGGCCCTCATCGCGCTCCGCAACCGCGAGCTTCTCGAGCTTGTGCACGCGCTCAAGAGTCGCATCCGCAGTCCCACCCCCATCGCCGTCGAGATGCGGATGTAGGTTGAGTATGCGTTACTCAAAAATGCCGCAGCGTTATAGTATGCCGACTGCAATGAAACGTATGTATAATCACAAGCGAGCGGAAAGCGAAAAGAGGACTTTTACCAAAGATGAGAAAAGATGCACTGTTCGGAAAGGTGCGAAAAGCACGGGGAACAATCCTTCACGCACTGGCAAAACAGAAGGAATGTGAAATAATCGAAGGACACGTGATGCCCGATCATGTCCACGTGCTCACTGAAATGACGTTATGGTGCCGATGGGAGGAATCGGACCTCCTTCTGAGCTTTATGAGGGCTCTGCTTTACCATTAAGCTACATCGGCGTCTTCCATTCTTCATCGCTTCTATAAGCCCTACTATGCGATATCGTAGGTATGTGTTTCGTCGTATTCGCAAAGATAGTATACCCTAGAAGTAGTTCCGACTTTCCCCCAATCACGCTATACTGTATAGGCATTATCAGCCTTAATGGCTAGGGTTGGTATAAAAGCGTACACCGTACAAACTTAATAGTCTGTGGCTTGACACGAATGGACATGTGAATGTGGAATGTGAATGGGGTCAGACAGCACTTCAGTATGTCTATGCTATAATATACTGCTTAACAAAAATATCTATACAAAAAAACTGCCTGAATATTGAGTTTACTCTTGTAGACTGATTTTGTATACCAACCGTCGCCAAAAATCCCGTCCGTCCCCGCAAGAACACGGCGGAATGGTGTGGGAGGAATTCCGCCGCGCCCGAGCGTTCCGCCGGAGCGCCTGCCCGCCGAAGCCTCGGCGCAGGCGGGAAGCGGAGGCGGTCAGTTCCCTTCAAAAAATGTTCGAGCAGAGTTGTATAATTCTACCATCTCACGAAAAATATCGCTCCAATCAAGTGTATGCTAGATAAAGGACCGGTTTTCCCACCAAAAAGACGAGTCAGGCGCTTACAGGCACTGGTCGGCACCGTACTTGTTGTGCTTGCTGCCATATTATTTATCGTTTCGCGCTATTCCGCGGGGGAAGGAGATGCTATTGCGCTTGATTTTATCCCAAAAACTGCTTATTTTGAGCGCCCAGACACCCTAATCGAGCTCGAGGTAGCAACATCAACCGAGGCACGTACCCGAGGCCTTAGTGGGCGCGAGAAGCTCGCGGAAAATAAAGCTCTGCTCATGGTGTTCCCGGAGGATGGTGCGTACGGAATCTGGATGAAAGACATGCTCTTCTCGATTGATGTGCTCTGGCTCGATTCAAAGGGCAGGATCACTGACTTTGTGGAGCGGATGGCGCCGGAGACGTATCCGCTGTCATTTGTGCCGAGCGGGAAAGTGCGCTATGTCATTGAGGCGAGCGCGGGGTTTGTCGCGGAGCACGGAATAGCCGCCGGCGACGTGGTTGTTTTTGAGTAAGCGTCAATAGTAAAAAAAAGGTTATTCTGAAATGCTCGTGCCTGACCGGCGCCCCATATTTCCGCCGCCCTCGGCTCGATCGTAGGAAGCGTGGGGGGCTACAGTTGTGTCGGCAGCGTGTTTTTATACCCGCTGCCGATTTTGTTTTTTGTGCTACACTCACTGTAGAAAAAAACTATCAATGGAGGACACGATGATGTCGACTTTGATCATTAACGGTTTTGAGTTTCCTGTCACTAATTACACGGTGACGTCACCGAGCGAGGTGCTCGTCAAACGGCTTGGTTTGGAGCGCGTTGACCTCCATCGTGCCGAGATGCCTTTTGAAACGATGTTTGGAAAGTCACGGCCGGCTCTCCGCATGTTCATTTTTTATACACGATGCGTGGTACGCGCCGGTGAGAGAGTGTGGGCACCGTTTGCCGCATGGTGCTGGGGGTTGCCGGGGTTTGGTCTGAAGATTGGTGTTGTATACCACGGGGGCAACGATATAGTGCCGTACCAGACGTTTTACCTCTGCGGCACTCTTGGTTGAACAATGGCGATACGTCTTGGAAAGACGCTCTTTCGCATGAATGATGTGCAGAACCCCACGCTCAGCGTATTTACGCTCCTTGACCAAGACCGCCGTCCTCTTGGCGATGATATTGGCGTTGACGATACGCCGATCGAGTTTTTCTGTCGCCAGTATGGCAAGGGTGATCGATTTTAGTACGCCGCAGAGTGAAGGAGGTACTTTATGCCGAATGTTATGTACACGATCGAAGCGCCAGATGGTCAGCCGACAATGGCCGAGGTAGCGCAGCTGTTGCAAGTGCAAGAGTCTGATCTCGATTCGAGCTTTAGCGTCGTCCTCATCGACCCCAAGCGTGGCCTCTACACAGTGCGCATACGTGAGCAGTCGGGTGCCCATCCCTATACGACCGGCCCGCGGCTCAAAGGTCCATTTGCCGATCCTGGCATTGCCCATTTCGGACCGTTGCAGTCCTAGGCGTTTAGTCCCGCGTACCGGGTTCCGCCGTCCAACCATTGGCGCCTCATTACGGATAGTGGGGCGCTTTTTTTGTATAATGGAGCGCGTTATGAAGCCGGACCGCATCAGAGTGTTGCGTCGCGTTGTCTGGCGTTATTATCGTCGGGCGGGGCGGGATTTGCCGTGGCGACGGACAAGAAATCCGTACCGGATTTTGGTCTCCGAAGTGATGCTCCAACAGACGCAAGCTGAACGAGTGCTGTCGAAGTATCGCGAGTTTCTCCATCGCTTCCCGACTGTTCGTGCCCTTGCCGAGGCGTCGCTCTCCGAGGTACTTCGTGCCTGGTCCGGCCTCGGGTACAACCGCCGTGCGCTTTTCCTCAAGACAGCGGCGGAAATTATTCTGGCCGAGCATGGCGGCCGCGTGCCGCGGCGCTCTGCGGCGCTCGAGCGGCTTCCGGGCGTCGGCGCGTACACGGCGCGGGCGATCCTCTGTTTTGCGTTTGACGAGCCGACGGTGTTCCTCGAGACGAACATCCGCACGGTTTTTATCCACCATTTTTTTGCTGAGCGCATCAGGCGGGGAAGTGGAGTGAGCGACCGTGAGCTCCTACCGCTCATTGGAGCGTCGCTTGATCGCCGCGATCCTCGCGAGTGGTACTTCGCGCTCATGGACTATGGCGCACATCTCAAACAAACGGTCGGGAACGTCTCGCGCGCGAGCACACAATACGCGCGGCAGAGCGCGTTTCGCGGCTCCGCGCGCGAAGCGCGCGGCCGCACGCTGAAGCTTCTTGTCGTTCGCGCGATGTCGGAGACTGAGCTCGTGCGTCTTTCGACGCTGCCGCGCGATCGGATCCGTCGCGCGCTCGCCTCGCTCGCGCGCGACGGACTCGTCGAAAAGACGGGGAAGCGCTACGCACTCACGGCGTAGCGTCGTCTGACTGCTTCCTTTTAATGAAACTGATGATGAAACTGAAAAATAAAAGATTTGCAATAACTATGCGATCGCATTATTATTGCAAATTTTTCAACTCGTTCAGAATAGACCTCTTGCATAACCCCCCCCTCGCGCGAAAATGGTTTGGCTCGCAAAAGGTGGCTAAAATAGACAGAAGTGGTAAATTACAATTGGTGCAGTGACCTTTGATAATTGCATAAGACAGGAGAACACACGTGAAAATGCGTGATGTATTCGACAGTCTCTCGCCGGCTGACTACCGGTACTGGGATAAAGAAGTGGCGAAGTATCTCTCCGAGAACGGGTTCACTCGCTACAAGCTCCTCGTGGAGCGTGCTCTCGTGAGAGCTCTCGCGCGCCGCGGACTGTGTTCCACGGAAGTTGTCCAAGAAGTTGAGACGGCTTGCGGCCAAGTAACCACCGAGGAAGTGTACGAGGAAGAAGATCGAATTCGACATGACATCCGTGCGCTCGTAAATCGTATTCTCGTCAAAGTCAGTAAAAGTGCAAAGCCGTACGTGCACATGACGGCGACTTCGTGCGATATTATTGATTCGGCGAATGCCGCTCGCTACAAAGACGTCGTCGAGCAAGTACTGGTTCCTTCGCTCACAAAACTGGAAGGAGTGCTCATCGACATCTCGCTCCGCGAAGCGGAAACGGTGCAGGTCGGCAGGACGCACGGCCAGCACGCGGTGCCGATTACGTTTGGCTTCGCGCTCGCCGAATATGTCAGTCGTCTTGGCGGGTCCATTGAAGCACTGAAAGCACTCGCCGCGAATCTTCCGGGCAAGTTTTCAGGGGCGGTTGGAGCGTACAATGCTTCCTCGCTGTTCTTCGACGACCCCGAAGGTTTCGAGGCGGAAGTGCTTGCCGAGTTGGGACTCGTGCCAGCCGAGCACTCGACGCAAATCGTGCCGCCGGAGGCACTGACACGTCTTTTCTGCGAAATTACAATCGCAGCGGGTATTCTCGCCAATTTGTCCGATGACATGCGACATCTCCAGCGGACGGAGATCGGAGAAGTGGGCGAGGAGTTTGAGGCGGCGCAAGTCGGTTCTTCAACCATGCCGCAAAAACGAAACCCTATAAACTTCGAGAACGCCAAGAGTTTATGGAAGGTGGTCCTGCCGCGAATCATAACGGTGTTCCTGGACCAGATCAGCGAACACCAGCGCGACCTAACCAACTCTGCGTCTGGGCGGACGTATGGCGAGATCATCGCATACGTCGTTTCGATGGCCAAGCGGCTCACGCGAACAATGAGCAAGCTCAAGGTTGATCGCGGGAACCTTCTGAAGAACCTCGAGATGACAAAAGGAGCAATTGTCGCCGAGCCGTTGCAGCTCATTCTTGCCGCGCAGGGACACCCCGATGCGCACGAGAAGGTGCGGACGCTTACTCTTCAAGCGGAGCGCGAGAAGCGACCGCTTGAAGAAGTGGTCGTCGGCGATGTTGAGGTGAAGGACTACCTCAAAAAGATGACGCCGTACCAACGGCAGATTCTGTCGAGTCCGTCTCTCTACACCGGCATCGCCGCCAAGAAAGCAAGAGCTGTCGCCGAGCGGTGGAAACAGAAACTCGAATTATAGACCAAAAAGGAAGGGTGAAATGGACAGTGTACGCGCAGGAAGATTAGCATCAGAAGGGAAGACGAAAAGAATTTGGGAAACAAAAGGACAGCCGTTGCACGTTGTCGTCGAGTCGAAAGATGATTTGACTGCCGGTGACGGCGCAAAGCACGATGTCATCAACGGTAAAGCGTCGCTCTCGAACCGAACGACATCGAACGTCTTCCGGCTTCTCAAAGAATGCGGACTGCCGGTGGCGTTTGTCGAGGAAATAGACGAGACACGATTTCTCGCCGAGCGCTGCGCCATGATCCCCTACGAGGTAGTGGTGAGGCGAGAAGCGCACGGTTCTTTCCTCAAACGGCATCCGGGACTTCCGAAGGGGCATATCTTTCCGCGTCTGCTCCTCGAGTTTTTTCTCAAGACGTCGGGGAGGCACTGGAAAGACATTGATCTCCCCAAAGACGACCCATTCCTACGCTTCGATGGAGACCGCGCGTCTCTCTACGTGCCGGATCAACCGATCCACCAACAGACGCCGTTCCTCACCCTCGAAGATTTTCCTCTGCGGGGGTCGTCGAAAGTCCTCGAGGAAATGGGCACGATTGCCCTCAAGGCCTTTCTCATTTTGGAGAAAGCGTGGCAGCTTGTTGGCAGACGGCTGGTGGACTTCAAGGTGGAGTTCGGACGAAACGTATGCAACGACCTACGACTCGCGGACGTGATTGACAACGACTCGTGGCGGGTACTCGACGGCGGGGGACATCTTGACAAGCAGCTCTACCGCTGTGGCAGCGACCTTGATACCGTTGCTGCGAAGTATCGTCTGGTGGCAGACCTAACAGAAAATTTCGGACTGCCGCGTCAGAGGCTCATCCTCTGGAGAGCGTCACAGTCTGATGGCCTGAAGCCATTCGGGGAAGCACTCGTTTCGTATGGAGCCCAAGGCGTCTGTGGGGTGCATGTCGTGACATGCTCGCTCCATAAAGAGCCCGTGCGGGCGTATGAAGAAATCGGACGCCTCATCCAGGAAGTTCCCGATTCTGTTGTGATAGCATACTGCGGGAGAAGCAACGGTGCCGGCCCGACACTTTCAGCACAGGCGATCGTTCCGGTAATTACGGTTCCGGCAACATGGCGGGAGTTTCCCGAAGACGTATGGTCGTCGCTCCGGACGCCAAGCGAAACACCGGTTGCGACGGTCCTTGATCCGAGGAACGCAGTTCTTTTGGCGCTTCAAATTCTTGCAATGCGGAATCCGCGGCTCTACGCCGAACTTCGCCTGAGGCAGGAGGAGCGTCTTTGTAATATCGTCAAGCTCTAACGAGCTCGCGAAGGGCGTTGCCAGAGTGGTGACGCCCTTTTTGCCATTCCGCGAGCAAATATTTTTTACGAAATTGCCAACACCGACATCCGACGTCACACCACGACGAAGCTCCAATTTCCAACCAACAATTTCCAAACAAATTCCAATGATTCAAATTTCAATTTCCAAACACGACGTGCGTGTTTGAGATTTGATGCATTGGAATTTGAAATTTGTTTGGAGCTTGTTGGTTGGAGCTTGGAATTT
>JAUYPI010000009.1 GCA_030697645.1 bacterium
TTTTTGAGCGAGACGAGGAAAGTGAGCGAAATGATTCGACGCGTTACTCGAAGTACGACGAGGATCATTTTGCGATACTTTACGAAGTCGCAGCCGAAAATCAGAAATTGCAGCAGGAAGGGGTTTCGAAAGAAGTCTAATGCGCAACACCGAGTGTTGCACATTGTGTTGCACATTTCGGGCAAGGTCTTGTACAAAACGTCGCTCCATGAGCGCGATTGTAGCACTGAAAAATACTTCAGCCCAGCCGAATGCCACGCCACCAAAAAACAACACAGAAGCAATCAAGAAGCATGGGCATGAGCAAAGGATGGGGTGGCGCATATTCTTTAGTACCTGCTACAATAGCTCTGATGTCTCCAGGCGAAAAACAACCCTTCGAGGAGAGCACGCCGCACTTACTGCGGCTTGAGATGGACGAACCATCTCATACGCTCCGCGAGATTCCCAATGAGGATCCGGTAGACCGCGCCATACGTGCGATCGAAGCTATCCGCACGAAGGCGCTCGCCCTCCCGCCGCAAAGGCACGATGCGTTCGCAAACGTGCTCGATACAAACGCGGAGCGCATCGTCCGTGAGAGAAGCGAGCGCGAGCGGGCAGTGCGCAATATCACCCAGTTCCTCAACTCCATCCGAGACCCGGAGCGCCTTTCGGCGCGCCGCTCTGCCATTGAAAAACAGCGACCGGACCTCGAAAGCCACCAGCGTCTTGCCGATTGGGAGATGTTTCTCGCCGACCATATCTACTCGAACCCGCATCTATTCCGAGGCGCGCGCGGCGAGTCACGCCTCGGCGCGCTCGACCGCGTGCTTACGAACTCGAAACTCGACATCGCCGGTCGGCCATTCGACCTCTCCGGCATCAAGGGGCTTGCGGGGGCAGTCTCCCTCATCGGCTCAAAAAAGTACGTACCGTTTTTCCCCGACCCTCTGCTCGACGTCCTGCTCAAGGTCGACGCCCTCGGCCACAGAGAAGATACCGACCAACACATTCTTGCGCAAGTAAAAGCGCGTCGGGGCCTCGCGCCATCCACGCCGATCATAGACACGCCACGGGCATTTTTTGAGCGCCGTGACGTACGAAACAACTTCGACGGCGAACGCCTCTCGCGCCTCGCAGACGACGCCTTGGTGCTCGAGCTCACTGCCGAGGCACTCAGTAATAACTATCGCGGCAAATTCACACCGCTTCTCATTGTCATGCCCTCCTTCAATCCCGGCGACAATAATCCAGACTTCGATGCCGAGACCGGTTTGCCAAAGCGAGAAACCTTTGCTAGGATCAACTGGCCCAAAGGAATCTAAAGAATAGGGAGGTCAAACGATATGAACAAGCAGGACAGCCAACCAAACACCGAAGATACCCTCCCGCCGTTTCCCGCGCATCTCGAGCGGCCCGCGGAGACAAAAAGGGGCCTCACCGAGGATGAAGCCGATAGCGAGCTCAAGGAGGTCGCGCAGGCAATCGAAACTTTTGCGCGCAACGCACCGCCAGAATCCGAATTAAAATCCGAGCCAGAAAAAGACTAACGCAAGCAATCCGCCGTTCGGCCCACCGATACCAAGCGCACGCCCCACCGGCCGTGCGCTTTTTTTTCCGCAGTGTTCATGCCCAAAACAAAAATCCTTAAATTTGACGACGACTAGTCTACGTGCTTATATTGTGGCAGAGAAAAGGCCCCGCCCGATGGGGTCAAAAATAAGGAGGCCGTTATGTCGGAAGGTACGTTTGAGGTCGCGCTCATCGGTAAGATTAAGCACAGCAAGCTCTACAAGCTCCTGCGCGAGAAGGGTTGGAGTCAAGCGGAGCTTGCGCGACAGCTTGGCGTGAGTCAAATGACTGTTTCGAAGTGGATGCTCCTCAAGGGCTATCCACGGAACGAGAACGTGCTGCGCAAGTTGATGGACCTCACCGGCGAGTCACCGTTTGATTTGTTCCCGCAGTTCATGCGCGAGGACGAGTGGCGAGAGCGCCTCGCAGAACTGCCGCGCGAATGGGCAGTGATCCGCGAGATCCAAATCAAGCAGCTCATGGGCGGCAAAATACTCGCGCTGCCCTCGGCAGAAGATGAATATGCTGAGCTCGAGTTTGAAGAGCGTCTCCGGGAGACTCTTAATCTTCAAATCAGCCAGTCCCTCACCCCGCGCGAGGGACAAATTTTAAACATGCGCTTTGGACTAAGTGGAGAACGTGAGCACACACTCAGGGAGGTCGGCGACGCAATCGGCATCACACGGAAACGAGTGCACCAGATAGAAATCCGAGCTCTGAGAAAACTGCGCGGTTTCCGTCACGACGGGGAAAAGGTGTCGTCGCCCATTGCCAAGCTCCTCGATAGGTGAAACACGCCACAGAGAGATCCGCTGCCCCCGTACCCTGACACATCCGTGTCAGGGTAGCGTTTGTTTTAGGACTTACGCGTTTGGCGCATTTCTTTGTTGCCTTCGTCGCTCAAACGCGTAAGTCCTACGTTTGACTTTTTTTGCAAAATTCTGAATTGCGAACCCTCACCACCGCCGTCTATCGTCTCGGCGCTCGTCGCGTCCGCGCTGCGGCGGGCGGCGCGAAAAGCCGCCAGGGCCTCCGCGCTGCGCCCCGCCTCCACTCTCCGGCGGCTCTGGGAGAAAATTAGGATCCGCGTCTTTTATTGAAAGCGAAATTTTTCCGCCCTCCTTCGGCTCCTTCACCATGACCGGCACTTCTTGCCCCTCACGGAGCACATCTCGCACGCTCTCGACGCGCCACGGCGCGATCTCCGAGACATGAACCAACCCCTCGCTGTGCGGCCCGATTTTCACAAACGCGCCGAAGTCTGCGATGCGCGAGACCGTGCCCTGAAGCCGATCCCCGGGCAGATACTCCCGCGTCATTGACTCTATAATCTCCCGCGCGCGCTGCGGGCCGTCATTCTTGCCGGTGATAAACACCGACCCGTCGTCCTCGATCTCGATTTCGGTCTTCGTGAGCTCGCGGATTTCGTTGACTACCTTGCCGCCGGTGCCGATCACGAGCCCGATCTGCTCCGGCTTTATTTTCATCATCTCGATCATCGGCGCGTGCGGCGAAAGTGACGAGCGCGGCGCGGCGAGCTCCGCCGTAATCGTCTCGAGGATTTTGAGCCGCGCCACGCGCGCCTTCTCGAGTGCCTCGATCAGCACCGAAACAGGAATGCCGTCCACTTTCACGTCCATTTGCACCGCAGTCACGCCACGGTTTGTACCCGCGACTTTGAAATCCATGTCCCCGTGCTCATCCTCCGGGCCCTGGATGTCGGTGAGAAGCGCGTAGCGCTCGGGTGACTCATACATGATGCCCGAGGCGATGCCGGTGACTGGCGCGCGAATCGGCACCCCGCCATCCATCAGGGCAAGTGTCGCTGCAGAAACCGAGCCCATCGAGGTTGAGCCGTTCGAGCTCATCACCTCCGAGACCACGCGAATGGTGTAGGGAAACGTCTCGCGCGGCGGGATCATAGGGGCGAGCGCCTTCTCCGCGAGCGCGCCGTGGCCGATCATGCGGCGATTCGCGCCCCCCATGCGCCCGGTCTCACCCGGGGCAAACGGTGGAAAGTTATAGTGATGCACAAAACGCTTTTTCGTTTGCACCTCCATTCCCTCAATGATGAGCGAGTCTTGTGGGCCCCCCAGAGTGAGCGCCGAGAGCACATGCGTACCGCCGCGGTAGAAAATACCGGTGCCGTGGAGGAGCGGCGAGACCCCGCCTGCCTGAGCAAAGAGTGGCCTAACCTCGTCGAGGCCGCGGCCATCGGGCCGCCTGCCGCGCTCGATTGCCTCTTTGTGAATAATCGCATTTACCTGCCCGTCGTAATAGTCACGTACGAGAGCCGGGGCGACGTCAGGTAATCGTTCTGCGACAAGTTTCGTCCACGTCTCGCCAAGCGCGCTGATTGAGCGCTTGCCTGCTCCGGCAAAGACTGCTCCGTCAAGCCGCGCCGCGATCTCTGCGTCAAACAGTGCCGCGAGAGCAGGAGGCACCTCGGGCACCCTGAGTACCTGCTTCTCCTTCCCAATCTCGGCGACAATACTCTCCTGCCACGCCTGCAAGCGATCCAGTTCCTCCCGCGCGCGCTCGAGTGCCTCGCCGAGCGACTCCTCACGCGCCTCGCACGCGCCGACCTCAATCATGTTGATGGAACCATCGCGGCCGCAGGCGACGAGATCGAAGAGGCACGGCAGCGGCTCCCCGCTGTCCGCCGGTCGCACAATGCCGCGCTCGGAAAACGTCGGATTCACCATAAGCTCACCCTCGTCGCTCCCCTTCCCGATCCGCACCGCGGCGACCGGCCCGCGCCAGGGGATGCTTGAGGTCGCAAGTGCGAGCGAGGCGGCGTTCACCGCAAGCACGTCAGGGTCGTGCTCGCCGAGCGAGAGGATCATGATGATCACCTGAATGTCATTTCTGATGTGGTGGTCAAAGAGCGGCCGAATCGTCCGATCCACCACCCGGCCCGAGAGGATTGCCTCGTCCGACGGCCGCCCCTCGCGGCGGATGAAGCGGCTGCCGAGAATCTGCCCCGCAGCATAAAACCGCTCCTCGTAGTCCACAGTGAGCGGCAAGTAGTCGAGATTGGTCGGCCGCGCTGACATCACCGCCGTGGCATGAACCAGTGTGTCGCCATACCGCAGCATCACCGAGCCGTCCGCGAGTTCCGCGAGATCGGAGAAGATTGCCGTGAGCGTCTTACCGCCGATTTCCACACTAAATTCTCTCTTGTGCATGAATACTGCGGCGACCAGATTCCAGACTTGAATCAAGTAGCTAAGAAAGATTCAAATCAGCTATCTGACAACCGCTACCGAAGACTCTACCATACTACGCAAGAATAGCAAAACCCGCCGCACGGCGGCGGGCTCAACAAGGTGTTAAGGGACACACGCCAAAAAACGCCCAGCGGGTGTCCGCAAGGCGTACGTGGGGTCAAAAATTTTCACGTTCGTTTAAGCTCCGAATCGGCGTATACTTTCATTTTAAGCGGGGGCGTATAGACATGTACGGCACGCGCACGTTTCATCGTGGAATTGTTACCCATGATGTGGATAACGTCTGGTGTCTCAAACAGCATGTCTCCCTTCACGTGATAAGCGGTTATTCGTCACTCTCCCTTACCGCCGAGCCGCCTCCCCTCCCCCGCCGCCGAGCACGCCCACGGCCCAGCACGTAGCGCTCGGGTTTTGTGGAGAGATCGAGGAAGTCGTCCGCCGACTCACGCAGGCGCTGCGAGGCGGACTTGCCGAACGCGACAACCTCCACCTGGTTTTGATTTGCCTTCAAATACTCGACAAGCGGCACGAAATCGCCGTCTCCGGAGGCAATGACGATCGTATCGAGCCGCGGCGCAAGTTTGACGATATCAACCGCCATGCCAACGTCCCAGTCTGCCTTTTTCGATCCGTCAAAAAATATCTGCAAATCCTTCACTTTGGTCTCAATACCGAGCTTCTCAAGCGCCTCGAAAAACGCCCGCTCTTCCCCACTCTCAGTGCTGATCACGTAGGCAATGGCGCGGATAAGATCCCGCCCGGCAACGGCGTCCTTGAGCACGTTCCCGAAATTGACGCGTGCCTGGTAGAGGTTTTTGGCGCTGTGGTAGAGATTTTGCGTGTCAATGAATACGCCGACGCGATGATACTTGTACTTTGTCGCTCCCATAAGGGAAAATTAACCTTTTTTGATAAGTCCTATTTTTTTCGCGATCGCCGCATAACGCCTTGGATTCTTCTTCTCGAGATAGGAGAGATGACGACGGCGGTTCGCAACCATCTGGAGGAGGCCCCGGCGTGAGTGTTGGTCCTTGTTGTGCCGTTTGAGATGTGAGGCCAGTTCTTCAATGCGCTTCGAGAGCACGGCGATCTGCACCTCCGCCGACCCCGTATCTTGTTCGTGAATTTGGGCCTCTTTGATCACCCTCTGTTTTTTCCGCTTCGTAAGCATGTTCCCATGGTATCACGCCCCGCTATCCACCGCAATGATGTTGTGCGACGTTACGTGAAAGCGTAAAGTTGCGGCATGCCTAACGCACAAATCCATACGCTCAAACGTCAGTTTCTCGAATACCTCGAGATTGAAAAAGGCCGCAGTCTGAAGACGGTGCGTAACTACGAGCGCTATCTTGAACGCTTTTTTACTTTTGCGGGCATAGAAAGCCCTGTTCAAATAACAGACGACCTCGTGAGGCGCTACCGCCTCGCGCTCAATAGGCAACGGGTGCAAAGAGAGAAAACAACAGTAAACGACTCGCACGAAGACGAGGCGGGCACCATAAAGAAAAAAACCCAGAATTATTATCTCATCGCGCTCCGCGCATTCCTTAAATATCTCCAGCGCATCGACATCGTGTCGCTCTCGGCCGAGCGCATCGAGCTTGCTCGAGTCCCCGAGCGCGAGCTCGATTTAATCTCCTTTGCCGACCTTGAGCGCCTCCTCCGCTCTCCGGATGGAAGCGACGTCAAGGCGCTCCGCGACCGCGCCCTGCTTGAACTCCTCTTCTCAACCGGCCTGCGCGTCTCCGAGCTCTGCGCGCTCAATCACGATCTCGACCTCACGCGCGACACATTTTCCGTGCGCGGCAAGGGAGAAAAAATCCGTGTCGTCTTCCTCTCTGAGACCGCCCGCATCGCGCTCCGCGCCTACCTCGGAAAGCGAACCGATCTTGCCGAGCCGCTTTTCGTGAGCTTCTCCCCGGCATCAAAAAATGTCGCTCCGCGCCGTCTCACATCTCGCTCCGTGGAACGCATAGTCAAGCACTTCGCAACAAAATCCGGCATCTCGAAAAAGGTAACCCCTCATACAATGAGGCATGTTTTTGCGACCGACCTCCTTGAAAACGGTGCCGACATTCGCTCGGTGCAAGCCCTCCTCGGCCACGCGCATCTCGCCACCACCCAAATCTATACCCACGTCACCGACACCCACCTGCGGGACGTGCACAAAGCATTCCACGGCAAACGGCGGTCAAGATAAAACCGTGAATTACCTAAAACCTAGAACCTAAACGTCACCTATTCATCGGCATCACGAGGTAGCGGAACGACTGATCGCCGACGCCGGAGAGCACGACCGGTTTTTCGGCACCATTAAAGCGGAGAATCAAACTGTCTGAATTAATCGCCTGTAGCGGGTCCATAAGGTAGCGGCCGTTGAAGCGCATCGCGACCTCATCGCCCTCGAGCGTCGCCTGAAGGAGCTCGGTGTGCGCGCCGACGTCGGTATTCTTGGTCTCAACCTCAAACACTCCCTCGACCGGACTAATCCGCATACTCACCTGGTGAAATTGGTCTGAGAAAATACTCGTTGCCTTGAGCGCATTGAGGAAGTCCTGACGCAGCACCACCACTTCAGTCTGTCTCCCCGTCGGCATAAATTGCTCATAGTCGGGAAACACGCCGTCAATAAGTCTGCTGGTGAGGTAGATGTCGCCACAGGAAATACTGCACTGATTTTTATCCACCACGAGAACTGCGTCTCCGTCGAGTCCGTCAAATATACGCACTATGTCCGCCGCGCTCTTTGCGGGAAGGAGAAACGTATCGAACGACATTTCCTTTTTGAGCCGGAGCCGCTTCTCAGCGAGACGAAACGCGTCCGTTGCGGCACATACAAGAGAGCCGCCGCTGTATTTGAGAAAAATACTCGCGAGTTCTGGCTTCAATGTTGTGAGCGATGCGCTGTAGGCGACAGAGCGCAATGCCCGCAGTAAGTCCGCAACAGGAAGCAGGATACTGGAGCCGTCGCGGACTTGCGGCATTACCGGAAACTCCTCATGAGGAACCCTCCTAATACGCGCAGTCCTGCCGCCGCCGGAAACCACCAGATCGCCGTCTCCAAGCGAGAATGCAATTCCGCGGTCATCACGGCAGAGTGAGACAAAATTACTGAGGATCGATCCGGAGACGGCGGCGGTCCCGGGCTTCTCGACGCGCGCCGGAAACCGAATCTCGACTCCAAGATCGAGGTTGCTCGACCGGACGACCACAACATCTTTTTCCGCCTCAAGGAGTATGCACGAGAGTATTGGAAGTGTAGCGCTGCGCACGGTCACGCGAGCTGCTCGAGACAGTGCGTCATTTAGTTTGTTTTGTGTCGTAATAAATTTCATATATATTCTTTATTGTTATTATTAACCCTGTGGATAGGTGGATAGCAATATTTTACATTGGAAACAAACACTTTAGATGGTATGCCATGACTGGTATCGTGTGGAATGTATGGTACTAAATTATAGTATGTAAAAAATCTGAAATTTTTATCCACACACTACGTATACGTACGCCCGTGTAGTGTACATTTTAAGCACGCAGTTTTCCACAGACTTCTTGTATAACCAGTCTCGTCGCGAAATTTATATTTATTTCAAAATTGCTCTGATCTGGTTTATTTCCTGTGCGAATTCCATATTTGTTTTTATCCCTTCTTTTACCTTGTCACAGGAGTGGATAACTGTGGTGTGGTCGCGTCCGCCAAGCCGCTGCCCGATGGTGGGGTAGGAAGTTTGGAAATCCTCCCGGAGAATGTACATAATGACCTGCCGCGGTTTGACGACCTCTTTCCGGCGTGTTTTTTCGTATATTGACGATTCTTCAATGCCGTAATATGACGCGATTGTTTTAATAACCTCTGCCGCAGCCATTGTTTTCTTCGGCCGGACGTTGTTCTTAATATATTGCTTTACATCGAGAAGGTTTGGGGCGCGGTCGTGAAGTTTTGCCTCGCAGAGGATCGAATTCATTGCGCCTTCAAGCTCGCGGATGTTTGCTGTAATAGAGTCCGCAAGTGTGGTAATCACATCTTCAGACACAGGAGCATTCGCGCCTTGCATCTTTTTTCTGATGATGAGCATACGCGATTCATAGTCCGGTTCCGTGATCTCAACAACCATCCCAGCAGCAAATCGCGACAGGAGTCGCGACTCAATGTCCGGAAGCTGGCTTGGATGGGTATCGGAGGAAAAGATTACCTGCCTATTACTGTCGTGCATGGTGTTGTAGAGGTGAAAGAGCTCTTCTTGTATCTTCTCTTTTTTTGAAAAGAATTGAATGTCGTCTATAAGTACCGTGTTGTAGCCACGGTATTTCTCTTTGAATTTCCCTGCGGTGCCGTTCTGGAGCGAGTCAACGTATTCCGTGGCAAATTGCTCCGAGGTGATATAGTAGACCCGCTCCTTTGCATGGGCGCGTTTAAGCGCGTTTCCGATTGCCTGAATGAGGTGTGTTTTCCCCCGGCCAGTGTTTCCGTAGATAAAGAGTGGATTATAGGCGACACCGGGCTTTTTGATTACTGCCTGCGATGCGGCATGAGCGAGTTCGTTAAATGAGCCGATAACGAATGTTTCAAATGTATAACGAGGATTCAAATTATCCTCTTTACTCACATAATATTCGGCAAACGGGAGCTCTTGTGCAATATTTTTGCCGTTTATATGAGAGGATACAGGCGTTGTCGTTTGATTAACTCTATGCTGCGACCCGACAATAATGTACTCAATCGAGCGTACGCCTTCAATTCGCTCCCTAAGAAGGCGTAAGAGTGTTTTGTGGTGCTTCTCAACAATCCACTGTCGTACAAATTCATTCGGAATGCCAACCGTAGCGACCCCACCATCGTATGTTACGAGCGAGGCGTCTTTGAACCAAGTGTTGAACGTCGCCGGTGATACGGAGAGCTCGATTTCTACGAGAATACTATTCCATGTTTCGCGGAGATCCATAGTGTACACAATTACCGATTTCTAATTTCCAACTTCTAATTGTTTTTATTATAGCGCGAGTTTGGTGTGCACAAACTTGTGGTGTGTGTGGAACTATGTTAGGAATATGGGTACAACCTGTGGAAAGTAGAAAGTGGAGGGTAGAAAGTAGTTTTTGTGTTTTCGACTCCCCACTTTCTACCCTCCACTTTCTACTTTCCAAATATGAAAGGCACCTATCAACCAAAACGACGCAAACGAGCGCGCACGCATGGATTTCGCGCACGCAGCAGCACACCCGGAGGCAGAGCGGTTTTGGTGCGGCGTCGGCGTAAGGGGCGGGCAAGGGTTGCGGTGTAGAGAGTGGAAAGTAGGATTACGTTCAACCCCTACTTTCTACCCTCTACTTTCTCGTCGTCCATGCTTCCAAAAAAACACCGGCTTACCAGAGCGCAGGTTGCGGAGATTGTGAGGCGTGGGACGGCCTTCCACTCACCGCATCTCACCCTACGCGTTTTACCGTCCCCTGACGGCTCCTACCGCTTTGGTTTTGCGGCCGGTAAAAAGGTCTCACGAGGTGCAGTTGGTCGCAATCGGCTGCGCCGCCGCGGTTACGGAGCGCTTGAGCGCCTGCTCCCCGCTTCCCCGCCGCGTCTTGAGGGCATTTTTTTCTTTAAGCCCGGCTCTCTTGCGCTCACGCCGAGCGAGCTCAACGTGGAAATAGAGTCTCTTCTTAAGCGAATACTGTCGCGGTAGGCCGACTTCTGCTAGACTGTTTACATGATAGGATCGCTCTTTAATACCCTCCTCTACCAACCTTTCTACAACGGGTTGGTTTTTTTGATTTCCGTTATCCCCGGGGGCGATGTTGGCGTCGCAGTTATCGTACTTACTATCGCAGTAAAACTCGGCCTGTTTTCACTCTCCTACCGCTCGATTATATCGCAACAACGCTTGAAAGAGCTTGGACCGGAGCTCGAGCGCATTAAGACGCAGTTTAAGAACGATAAACAACGCCAGGCCATGGAGACCATGGCGCTCTATCGGCGGGAAGGCGTCAATCCTCTCTCGACGATTCTCTCACTCCTCCTCCAGATACCGGTGGTATTGGCGCTTTACTTCGTTTTTGTCAAGGCTGGGCTCCCCGCGATCAATCACGAGCTCCTCTACGACTTCCTTGCCGAGCCGGGGGTTATTTCCCTCTCGCTCCTCGGGCTTATTGATATTTCAAAAAAAAGCGTTATACTTGCCGTGCTTGCTGGAGCGACGCAGTACCTCCAGGCGCGGCTTATGACGCCGCAGGCACCACAGGGCGAGCCGCGGGATGGGGAGCGCTCGCTCAAAGACGAGCTCGCGCGGAGTCTCCAGCTTCAGATGAAGTATGTGTTTCCCGCCCTCATTGGTTTTTTTGCATATAATTTCGGCGGTGCCGTCGCGCTCTATTTTGCGGCGAGCAACGCGTTCGCCATCGGGCAGGAGATGTATGTGAAGCGGGCTCGGGAACGGGAAAGTGGAAAGTAGAAAGTGGAGAGTAGTTGCAGTAGTTTCCACCTTCTACTTTCCACCCTCTATTCTTCAAACAACATGGACCCTCAAACAATCAAACAACTCATCGAAGAGGTCCTCGGGAAACTCTGTGTTTCCTGCGATTCTGTCGAGCTCACAGAAGACGCCGCGACGAAACGGCGGCAATTTTCAATAACGAGCAGCGACTCAAATCTCTTGATTGGCACTAGGGGCGAGAACCTCGCGGCGTTGAACCACATTGTCCGGGCGCTTGCGCGTCGGCATGGCGGCGACGAAGACGACGAGCTCAACTTTTCGATAGACGTCAATAATTATCGCCGCTCTCGCGTGGAGGCGGTGCTTACCGAGGCGCGCGAGGCGGCGGAGCGCGCTAGACTCTTCTTGCGTCCAATCGAACTCTCCCCCATGAGCTCCTACGAGCGTCTGGTCGTCCACTCGTTCTTTAGCGACGTACCAGATGTCACCACCGAGTCATTCGGCGAAGGCAGGTTTCGGCGAGTGGTGGTGAAGTGCGCGACAGGCGAGGAGAGTAATGGCTAATAGGTTGCGTATAGCGGAACTGACTTCGGAGCACTTTTATAGACGGTGTTAGAACCTGCTTTGTTTTAAATCGGAAAGAAATACGGATATCCATATTGGCGTGTAATAAGAAATATTACGCCCCCTGTAATGGCAATCGCGGCCAACCAGAAGTAAACTTTTTTTGTCTGCCTCTCGAAGATGAAGTAAGCCAATCCTAAAATTATTGCTGTTAGGAAAAACCATTGGTTTATTTCACTGAACTTCATCTGCGCGGTTCGTATGTGATACCACGGAATCCCTGCAAAAATGAAAAAACAGAAAGCAACTAACGCCAAAAAAGAGGCACCCGTTTTTTTATTCCACGAACGCGGCGAAAGCAAAAGGAATCTCATATTGTGCGGGCAGGGAGAATCGAACTCCCATCTACTGCTTGGAAGGCAGTCATTTTGCCACTAAACTATGCCCGCATTGTAGGGCGTGCGTCTCCGGAGCTTCAATGTGGCGTGGTTGCGGTTGAGCCATACTGCCCCCACTACATACTCGCCCGCAGCACCTCCTCTGGCGTCGTGATGCCGGCGTAGACCTTTTTGAGTCCGTCTTCGCGAAGCGTCTTGAGGCCCTTCTTGTGCGCCACCTCTTCGATTTCTGCGGCTGAGGCGTTATTGATTATCATGCGCTGGAGCTCGCCATCGACATCAAGCACCTCGAAGATACCTACACGGCTGCTGTAGCCGGTATCGAAGCACACCTCACAGCCAGCGCCGTGGACGATACTCGCGCCCCGATCGATCCCCAAAGAGCTTCGTATTTCCTCAGATGGTTGGTACGCCTCGCGGCACGACCCGCAGATTTTTTTTACCAGGCGCTGCCCAATGACGCCGGAGAGCGCATACGCAACCATATCCCGCTCTATTTTCATGTCTATAAGCCGCGTGATGGTGCCTATGGCCGAGTTCGCATGGAGCGTCGAGAGGAGGAGCCGACCAGTGAGCGATGCGCGGATTGCATTTTCCGCGGTTTCATAATCGCGGATTTCGCCGACCATGATGCTGTCCGGGTCTTGGCGTAGGATTGAGCGTATGCCGACAGCAAAGGTGTAGCCCGTGTGTGGCGAGACCTGGCTCTGGCGTACAAAATCGAGATAGTATTCGACTGGATCCTCGAGTGTGATAATCGTACGGCTCTCCCCCGCGAGCTCACGGAGGATTGAATAGAGCGTCGTTGTCTTTCCGGTACCCGCCGGACCCGAGACGAGTACCATGCCGTGCGATCGGCGGGAGATTGATCGCACCAGGCCGAGATCCTCAGCACCGAAGCCAAGATCCGAGAGGTTGAGGAACGACTCAACGCGATTGAGAAGTCGGAGCACCACCGCCTCGCCATGGACCGTCGGGAAGAACGAGGAGCGAACCGCAAGCACGCGAGCTCCTGAGGCCACCGCGGCACTTGTGCTGGACGGTGCCACCCATGCGAAGTAGCCCTCTTGGGGTGTCGCACGGTGCGCGATATCAAGACCACTGAGCACTTTGAGGTGGGAGATAAAAGTATCATATTCGTCTTGCGGCCGTCTTGTCCATACATGGAGCACACCGTCAATGCGGAAGCGAATCAAGAGATGTTGCTCTGTTGGGTCGATGTGGACGTCCGAAGCCTTATTCATGACCGCCTCTGCGATCATCGCGTCTTTGAGCTCCTCCGCCGCAGAAAACGTTCGCGCGTCCACGCCTTGATTTTTTTGTTTTTCGTCTGAAGTGGTTTTTGCCATACAATATGCGCCCCACTTTTTTAGATATGACTGGATTACTGTGCGGCGAAAAGTGGAACACTCGCCTTTATTGCATCATAGCATACCGCGCGGTTCTCGCGCGCGATTTAAGGCACACCGTATGCATTTTCGGGGTGCCGAGACTCGAACTCGGACTAAATCCTCCCAAAGGACTCGTGCTACCATTACACTACACCCCGGCACTTCGTTATTTAAAGCCTATAGGACAATGTCCTCAAGATAGCGTATCCGCGCCTTTTTTGCACCGCGATCGAGCAATACCGCGATGACACCAAACTGCCATTCCGGGTCGTCCTTCCTTCCCGCCAAATACGTTGCTACTGCTCGTGCGAGTCGTTTGAGCTTTCTCGGGTGGACGTTTTCTTCAGGACGATAGGCGTCAATACTGTCGCTGCCATCCGTACCAAAGACGCTCGAAACCGTCTTCACCTCGATAAAGTGGAGCAGGTCATTTCTCGACGCAATAATGTCGATCTCCCCCCACTTTCGGAGAAAATTACGCTCAATAATCCGGAACCCGCGCTGAGTCAGATAGCGACATGCGACATCCTCACCGAGTTTTCCCACCTCCTGCTTCTGCGTTCGCGTTGACTCAGCCACAAGTTTTTGGTTTTTAAGACGTAGCGATGTTTCTTAAGAAACATCCAGAGTCTTTTATGAGCGACTTTTTAAAACCTATATTTTGAGCCGTTTTTATGAGTGCAGTCCTTTTTCAATTAGATATTAAGGACGTCCTTTATACACATGTCCCCAACGTTATCCACAATCCCTTACTTTTAAGCCATTTTTCTTAGGGGCGCTACTTGGGCAGACCTACCCGTCTTATATGAGGCTCTTTTGGGCAATTTCCCAAACATACTTATCGAGCCCAGCACACTTTGCTATTTCCTGTTTTGGCAGCCACCTATGCTCACTATGTTCTTTTTGGTCAAGTACTAGCACCCCTTCAGCAGATGTGCGATAGGTCAGTCGCACCACATGCTTATCGGGGCGCAAAATGTCCTGCGCTGCAACAAGTTCCGGCTCGCCGACCATTTTAAGCCCCGTTTCTTCTTCGATCTCCCGCTTTAAGTTTTCGGATAGTGACACCCCCGGATTGATTCTGCCGCCCGGTATATCCCACAGATTGTTAACATCGGGATACGCTTCCGGGGACCGCTTGAGGAGCAAAACCTCCCCTTTTTTGTTTAAAATCAACGCCTTAACGCCGACCTGAAGAATCATAGGTTTTTCAGTCCCCAACTTTACCTTGTGCGGGCAGGGAGAATCGAACTCCCGTCTACAGAATGGCAATCTGTCATTTTACCACTAAACTATGCCCGCGTTTTTCGTATCTGCCCCAAAAAGCAAATTCGGATGATCTGTTGGAGTGCTTTTTTCTTCTTGGTTTGTGCACAACTCCAGCATACTCGCACACTGCGTTTTTGCAACGGCATTTTAGCCGCTGTTATGTTAAGTCCATAAATGGATTGAAGACCACCTCCCACAAATATCCGTCTGGGTCGGCAAAATATCCTGAATACCCGCCCCAAAATACTTCCTGTGGTTTCTTGATCAACCTTGCTCCAACACTTATCGCCCGTTCAATCACCCGGTCGACCTCTTCTTTGGTTTGCACATTGTGAGCCAATGTAATACCACCGAATCCAGACCCAGTTGCCGGGACCATAGCATCTTCGGCAAGCTTTTCCTTTAGGTAGAGAGCGAGCCACGTCCCCATCATCTCGAAGAAAATCACACCTTGTCCATCTTTGTAATTGTGTACGGGGAAACCAAGCCCATCACGATAAAATCGTAATGATTGTAGAAGGTCGGATACCCCAAGAGTAACAAGGCTGATTTTGGCTTTCATGCTGGAAATTTAACGCCCCCGCCAGGATTCGAACCTGGAACGTTTGCTTCGAAGGCAAAAATGATATCCATTTCACCACGAGGGCAGCACATAAATCATAGCAATGATTAGCGTAAAACAAAAGGATACAGTACAATTTCGGCATGGAATTGCGCACAAATTCAAAGATGCCGCAAAAAGTTGTAGCCGTATCGGAGACGCTCACGAAAGCCGGTTTCGAGGCATACCTTATCGGCGGGTGCGTTCGGGATCTCATCATGGGCAAGGTACCCAAGGATTGGGACTTGACGACAAGCGCTAGGCCGGAACAAATACTTGAGCTCTTCCCCGGTTCATTTTACGAAAACGACTTCGGCACCGTCGGTGTTGTCTTTGAAAATCTAAAGGACATAAACATAAAGGACAAATATATAAAGGACATAACTACAGAAGTAATTGAAGTGACTACCTACCGATTAGAGGCAAAGTATTCTGACTCGCGTCACCCAGACTCGGTTACATTTAGCGATACACTTGCGGATGACCTCAAGAGACGTGACTTTACCGTAAACGCAATCGCCTACGACGTTTCTCGTGAAAACACCATAGACTTATTTCACGGCCAAGAGGACATCAAAGACCGCGTAATACGAGCGGTTGGCGATCCTGGTGAGCGTTTTTCTGAAGATGCCTTACGTATGATGCGTGCGGTGCGCTTCGCCTGTGAGCTTGATTTTTCGATTTCACAAGAAACATCCGAAGCTATATGTTTGCACACAAAGAGCTTGCAAAATATAGCGATAGAGCGCGTGCGAGCCGAGCTTATCCGCATTCTTGAGTCAGATATTCCAATGCGAGGCATAGAATTCCTGCACGAGCTCAAACTCCTCCCATATATCATCCCCGAGCTTGAGCGAGGGATAGGGATTGAGCAAAATCAGGCTCATAAGTATGACGTATGGGGGCATAATATACGAACTGCCCAGCACGCTGCAGATAAGGGCTGGGATTTAGACTTGCGTATTGCCGCCCTATTTCACGATATTGGAAAGCCGTCAACGCGTCGTTTTGCAAAAGAGAGGAACGACTGGACTTTCCACGGGCACGACGTCGTTGGTTCACGAGAAACTCGGAAAATCATGGAGCGTCTGAAGTTTCCCGTGAAAACAATCGAAAAAGTATCGAAGCTTGTCCGTTGGCACATGTTTTTCTCTGACCCGGAGAAAGTAACGCTTTCTGCAGTGCGTAGAATGGTACGCAATGTTGGCGAAGAGAACATATGGGATCTTATGAACCTACGGGCGTGTGACAGGATAGGAACCGGAAGGCCAAAGGAGCAGCCGTATCGGTTTCGGAAATACAAGTCAATGATCGAGGAAGCACTCCGCAGCCCGACGTCGGTGAAGATGATAGCGATAAATGGTGATAAAATAATGGAAATCACCGGACTCAAGCCGGGGCATAAGGTCGGGTATATTCTCCACGCCATGCTGGAGGACATACTCGATGACCCAACAAAAAATACACCGGAGAACCTTAGAAATCGAACGCTGGAGCTCGCGCAGTTGTCAGACGAGGAACTTATGGCGCTCGGCGAGCATGGGCGTAAGCGTAAAGTTTCTCAAGAAACAGAGGCGGTTGGTAAGATACGGAAAAAATACTGGGTCGAGTAGGGTGCTTGTGAATTCACTGGCGTGTGGATTTTTTAGGACTCGTTTGATTTCACGGGAAACAAATAACCCACTATGTAAGTGGGCAACATAGTGGGCGATTGCTGAAGAATCACCCAGAATAAAATGCTCGGGGCGCGAAAGCGCTAAAATCTATAAGACGTATAGAAGTTTGGGGCGCTTCGTGCTCGCCAAGATTATCTTATTCCAGACGACCTTCTATGGAGAATATGAAAAGATCTTTTCCTTGGAAGGATCTGATAGCGTTGTCCTTTTGTAACGCTCTCTGTCCTTTATGATATTTTCTATAAAGGACATTGTAAAGGACATGACTGTGGATAAAAAAGTGTCCTTTAGAAATTTGATTGTGTCAAGTGCCCACCCACAACCACTCACGCCTATTATTTTTGTGTTCGTGCTGGAAGTGTTTGGAAATGGCGTCGCCTCGCTTGACGCAAAACGCAGAACTCGACTTCCCTCGGGGCTCGGCCTCAGACATCTGCATTTTCCTCGGCTCGCCATTTTCTAAACACCTCTCGCAACGCACAAAAATAAAAGACGTGAGCGATTACAACGGGTGTGTGTTTAGTTGAGGATTATGAAAGATATCAGTATTTACATTCAGAAATATGTACATCTGCCGCACCCGGAGCTGCGGCTCAAAGAGGCGGCGAAAAAAGCGGCAGAGCATATCCTCGGCACCGATGTGCCAATTGAAAATATTCGCGTAAAAAATGGTACTGTACAGCTCACCCTCTCCTCGGTCGCCCGCGCCGAGCTTTTTCTTCACAAGCAGGAGTTTGACTTCTTATTTCAGAGTGAAATGAAAAACCATTAAGAGATCAGGTTTCCTGGGGTTTGTAATTTTCACCCTGTGGATTACGGTGTTGTTGTTGCCGCGGCTCCTCCGGTAACCGAAAGTGTGGTGCGATACTCACCGCGGTTGAGGACGCTGTCGTAGCCGATGATAAGGAGTTCGTTGTCGCCTTCGAGAGCGCCGGCGTCAGCGGGTATTAAAGAGAACGAGAGGGGAGGGGTCTGTGTGGAGCCGATGAGGGTGCCGTTGAGGAATACCTCGGCGCGCGCGAGCGTCGATGCTCCAGCACCTGAGACCGTGAACAGTACTCGCTCCGAGGCGTCGTAGGCGCCGGGGTGAAGTCCTTGTACTTCAAGCTTCGGGGCTTTTTCCTGTATATGGACGTCGTCTTTTTCATTTGGGATAATTTGCGGCGTCTCACGATTGATTTTCTGTCTTTCGACCCACACTGCGACTGGCGCTTCCCAGAGGCGATATTGCGGGTCGAGTGTTGGATTTTCCGGCCTCGGCCCGAGGGGGTTTTCGCGGTTTACCCAGTGGAGAATCGTGTGCGGATCAACGACGACGCGCTCTTCACGGAGCTCTTGGGGAGTAAGGTCGGTCGCGATCTTCCCGGAGATTTTATCGACGACGTACGACACGCCACCCTGCCACCGGCCGCGGAGGATCGGCGCTAATTCCAGGCTGTCCGGGAGCGTATGCGGCTTGATGAAGGAGACCTTTTTTTGAGAGACAAGGACCTTGTTTATGAACTCGTGCCAGAGCGGCGCGACGATAAACCCAGCAACCTTTTTCTCCATCGGTGAATTATCATTGTTTCCTGCCCACGCACCGACCGCGATAGTTGGCGTGTAACCCACGATCCATGCGTCGCGGTAGTCGTTCGTGGTTCCGGTCTTTGCCGCGACATCGTAGCCGGGAAAGTAGAGGAACGACTGCTCGCCGAATGCCGGTGTGCGCGCTTCATTATCGGCGAGAATATTGGTCACGGTCCGCGCAATCTCACTCGGGAGCACACGGAGCGGGCGTGGTGTGTGCTCTTCAAGCACCGTTCCGTCCGTCCGCACAACCTTAAGGATCGTTGCCGGCGGGACACGCACGCCGTCGTTTGCAAATATTCCATAAGCGCTCGTGAGATCAAAGAGTGTTACCTCGCCGCCACCAAGAACGAGCGTCAGGCCATAGCGGCGGATGTCTTTGAGAGTAGAGATACCCATGCGCTCCGCGATCTCGAGGGAGTCCTTGAGTCCGGCAAGGTAGAGTACTTTGACCGCCGGCACATTAATTGATTGCGCGAGGGCGTTTCGGAGCGAGACCGGACCGCGAAAGACATTATCATAGTTCGTCGGTTTATAGCAGATCGCCCTCGGCGAGATCGGTGAGCCGTCCGGAGTGCACTCAGTCGAGAACTCAGTCTCGAGATCGAAGACTACCGTCTCCGGCCGGTACCCTTTCATAAACGCGGTGGCGTAGACGAAGGGCTTAAACGCGGAGCCCGGCTGGCGCTCGCCGAGCACGACGTTAAAGTTGCCGTCAATCTCTTTATCAAAGTAGTCGCGCGAGCCGACCATAGCGAGTATCTCTCCCGTACGCGGATCGAGCGCGATAAGCCCCGCGTTCTCGGCATTGAACTTTTTTTTATTCTCAAGCGCGAATTGTTTAACAACACGCTCCGCATCTGTCTGGAGTTTACTATCGAGCGTCGTTACGATCGTGAGCCCGTCGCGTTCGATCGTCTCCCGTCCGTATTTCTGCTCGAGATACTCCCGCACATACATCACAAAATGCGGCGCTTGGATACTACTCTCGCTCCGTGGCAGAAATGTCGGTTCCTCGGCGAGTGCGGCGGCGCGTTCTTCTTCCGTAATGAATCCTTCCGCGAGCATTCGTTCGAGGACGAGGCCCTTGCGTGTCTCAAGGGCGTCGCGGTGGTTGCCGTAGGGGGAGTAGTAGGTTGGCGCCTGCGGGAGCGCAGCGAGATAGCTTGCCTCCGCGAGCGTTACATCGCGGGCGCTCTTCCCGAAAAATTGTTGACTCGCTTCCTCGACACCATAGACGCTGCCGCCGTAGGGTGCCTCGTTGAGGTAGAGTTCGAGGATACCTTCTTTACTCATCTGCTGCTCCAGCTTCGCTGCGAGGATCCACTCTTTAAGCTTGCGTGCCAGGCGCTTCTCACGCGTGAGGATCGAGTTTTTAACCACCTGCTGCGTGATGGTCGAGCCGCCTTGCTCAAATCTGCCAGAGAGGATGTTTTTCAATGTCGCACGCACGACCGCGAGCGGCCGGATGCCTTTGTGTTCGTAGAACGTTGCATCCTCGATGGCCACGGTTGCATTTTTGATGCGGCGTGAAACCTCCTCGATACCGACCACCGTGCGTTTTGTATCGGCGTTGACGTCGAAGAGTAAGATCTTTCCGGTGCGGTCGAAGATTTTCGTAGACTGTATGATGCGGCGGTCCTCAAACGCCGAAAAGTCGGGGACAGTGAGCGTGGCGGCCCAGAGGAGCGCCGCGCCCGTCCCCGAGAGAGCGAGGGCGAGTGTGATCAAAAATACACTTCGCAGAGTGGAGCGGCGCGTTTTATGACCGTCAGTATTACTCATAAAACCCAGTATAGCAGTACGCAGCATAGTAGCGTATTCTATGATAGAGTTTTAGTCAATGAACGAGCGTTTACAGGGTACCGAAGCGGCGATTACCGAACTCCTCACGCGCGGCGTTGAGGCGGTGTACCCGAGCGCTGATTTTTTGCGCGAGCGGCTCGAGAGCGGCAAGCCGCTCTCGATCTACCTCGGCATTGACCCGACAGGGGCGCTCCACTTAGGGCACGTCGTGGTGCTCGGGAAGCTCGCCGCTTTCCAGAAGCTCGGTCACCGCGTGATTCTCCTCATTGGTGATTTCACCGCGATGATCGGCGACCCAACGGATAAGACCGCGACCCGACGTTCTCTCTCGCGTGAGGAGGTGCGAGTGAATCAGGAGCGCTATCTCGCCGGGGCGGCGCTATTTTTACACTTTGACGGCGAGAATCCGGCGGAACTGCGGCGCAATAGCGAGTGGCACGACACGCTTACGTTCGAGCGCGTGCTTGAGATTGCCTCGCATCTCACCGTTGACCAGCTCCTCAAGCGCGACATGTTCGAGCGCCGCAGCGCGGGAGGGAAGCCAATTTACCTTCACGAATTTCTCTACCCGCTGATGCAGGGGTACGATGGCGTCGCGCTTGAAGTCGACGGGGAGATAGGCGCTTCGGACCAGACGTTCAACATGCTCGTGGGCCGGACACTTGAAAAACAACTCCTCGGCCGTGAGAAATTCGTCCTTACAACAAAACTTCTCACAGATCCCACTGGCCGCAAGATGAGCAAAAGTGAGGGAAATGTGATCTGGCTCAGTGATACGTCCGACGAGCAGTTTGGGAAAGTGATGCGCTGGCCGGACACGATGATTGTGCCGGGGTTTGAGCTTTGCACTGAGCTCGCATACGAAGAACTCCATACGATTCAGGACGAGCTTCAAGGAGGCGCGAATCCGCGTGATTTGAAACTCCGCCTTGCACGAGAGGTCACCGCACGTCTTTCGGGCGAGGAGGCAGCACATGAAGCCGAGGCGCGTTTTCTTGCGACATTCTCTGGCGGCGAAGCACCGGAGGATATGCCGGAAATCGCGGCCAAAGAAAACGAGGCCTTGATTGATGTGCTCGCGCGAAGCAGTCTCGTCGCGTCAAAAACCGAAGCGCGCCGGCTCATTGAGAGTGGCGCGGTTGAGACCGCGGCGGGGGAGCGGCTCACCGACCCTCGAGCAGTAGCGCCCCGAGGCGGCGTGCTTCGAATCGGCAAACGGCGATTTCTCAGGATTCGTTAGAACAACAAACACACCCTCGAGACAGATGTCTGCGGGGGTGTGGCATTGGTTGGGGTATTGATTATTTAATCGCTTTCCTCCTCCTCTTCATCTTCAAGCGCAACGTCGTCGTCTTTTTCCTCCTCGTCGTCTTCGAGATCGTCATCTTTGTCGGCGATGCGGAATTCGTCTTCGTCGAGCCCGCGCGCGAAGCGCGCTTCGAAATCATTACTCATAACGTATAGTGTGTGGCACTGAATCGTTCGAGTTGATAACGGCGACCCCAGTGGTAGAGCCTCGCGCATTCTGCCACGACGCTCCACCAGTTTTGGTAGCCACTATTTTCACAAATCAATTTTATTTTGCAAGGTTGTAAATATACTGTACGACATAATTTTATAATGTCAATCGTTACCTCATGCGCCCCATACAGCGTGTGGTATGGGTTTACGATAGACTGCAAGGTGCGTTAGCCCAACCGCGATCGCGTCAATCTCGTCATCGTGGCGGGAGCGCTCGGGGAGCTCAATGAGCCGCGCGACCATCGCGGCAACTTGCTGCTTCGTGCCGCGGCCGTAGCCGGTAACCGCGATTTTCACCTGAAGCGGCGTATATTCGTGTACCTCTAGCCTCGCTTCGCGCGCAGCAAAAATGATCACCCCACGCGCCTCAGAGACCGCAAGCGCGGTACGTTGGTTCGTATTAAAAAAAAGCCGCTCGAGCGCGAGCGAGCGCGGCTCGTAGAGCGCAATCAGCCGTCGCACCTCTTCTCCAATCTGCGAGAGCCGCTCGGCGTGCGGGAGTGCTTTGTCTGTCATGAGGCACGACGAGTAGAGCAGCGTATCTTTGTTGGCATTTCGTCGAAGTACCGCCATCCCCACCCGAGCGTACCCGGGATCAATTGCGAGAACATTCATGCTCGAAAATTCGCGTTCGTGTACACCGCCTGCACCTCGTCGCTCTCTTCGAGCGCCTCGACGAGCGCGGCAAGTGCGATTTGCGTTTTTTCATCGAGTGAGAGGGGAGTGGTCGGTTCCCAGCCGGTGTCGGTTTTTTTGAACGCCCAAAGAGCGGAGCCCGGGGCGGCGAGCGAGCCGCCGTGCTCGGAGAGAGCGTGTTTTATTTCTGCGACGGCGCGATTTTTGTTGTCAGTGACTGCTTCGATGATGAGCGCCGCGCCGCCCGGGCCGTACGCCTCGTAGGTGACGGCCTCGAGCGCGGCCTCCTCGCCCCCGGCGCCGCGCTTGATTGCACGCTCGATATTCTCTTGCGGCATGTTCACGGCGCGCGCTTTCGCAATGATAGCTGCAAGAGAGGGAGCTCCTGCGTCGCCTTTCGCGAGGCGGGACTCGACGGCGATGAGCTGCGCAAGCTTCCCGAATACCTTGCTCTTATGGGCGTCAGTCGCCTCCTTGCGGTGCTTCACTTTTGACCATTTATTGTGGCCGGACATATAAAGAAGTGTAAAGCGTAAAGCGAAAAGTGCAAAACAACACAGCAAAATTCGAATTTCCAACCAACAAGCTCCAAACCAAATAAATTCCAAGCTCCAACCAACAAGTTCCAAACAAATTTCAAATTCCAATGCATCAAATCTTAAACACGCACGTCGTGTTTGGAAATTGTTTTTTGGAATTTGGAAATTCGATTACAGTAGTGTTTTCTGTGTGCTCGTCGGTATCGCGATACCAAGGTGCTCATAGGCGAGCGCGGTCACCATGCGGCCCCGCGGGGTGCGCTCAATGAGACCGGCGCGCATGAGGTAGGGCTCGTGCACCTCCTCGATCGTCTCGGTTTCCTCCGCGAGCGAGGCGGCAATCGTGCCGAGGCCGACCGGGCCGCCGCTGAATTTAGTGATCAGGGTCTCGAGAAGACGCCGGTCCGCGGGGGTGAGGCCGAGCTCGTCTATTTCAAGGAGCGCGAGTGCCTCGGACACGGCTTTACGCGACAGGTCACATTTACGTATCTGGGTGAAGTCGCGGCAGCGCTTGAGGATGTAGTTTGCGGTTCGGGGGGTAAAGCGGCTGCGCCGCGCGATCTCCTCGGACGCCTCCGGCGCGACTCTGACTCCAAGAATCGTCGCCGATCGGGCGACGATTCTTGCGAGTTCGTCCTCGCTATAGAACTCGAGCCGGAATACGCCGCCAGAGAAGCGCGAGCGCAGCGGCGAGGAGAGGAGCGCGACGCGCGTCGTCGCGGCAAGGAGCGTGAAGGGCGGCAGGTCGAGCTGGATCGTGCGCGCCGACGGCCCTTTGCCGATGATGATGTCGAGCACCCCTGACTCCATTGCGGGGTAGAGCACTTCCTCGACCGCCTTATTCAACCGGTGGATCTCGTCTATAAAGAGCATGTCGCCTGCCGCGAGGTTTGTGAGGAGCGAGGCGAGGTCGCCCACCTTCTCGATTGCCGGTCCCGAGGTGATCTTGATCTGGGCACCCATTTGCCGGGCGACGAGGTGCGCGAGCGTGGTCTTGCCGAGACCGGGCGGGCCGTAGAAGAGGAGGTGCTCCGGTGGCTCCGCGCGCTCGCGGGCAGCAGAGAGGAGGATCGAGAGATTGCGTTTGATGTGCTCCTGGCCTATATAATCGTCCCATGCGGTGGGCCGGAGTGCGCGGTCGAGGTGGTCATAGTCGCTTGACATAGAAATTTTTTTATGCTAACCTTCCCCAATGTTCTCTTTGGTTCTTTTTTGCTTATACACCTCTAAGCAATGCCGCCCACAGCACAGGCAGAGGACGTTTTGTCCTCGGATGGAGCTATCCTTATGTCCGTGCTACCTAATCTAATTATTTTTAGATCAGGTGTTGCTTAGAGATGCGTGAGCGAAAAATTTTTTTACTCGCGTGCAGACAGTAAAGCACAAACACACTCGCCGTGAAAGCCAGGGCAGAGTGTGTTTGTGCTTCGACGCGCATGTTTTCAGTCCGTATGACAGCGCAGGCCAAAAAATCGACAGCAAATATACTTTTTGCTATCATATAAAGTGGAAATGTTCGCCAAAAGTGTATGTTTGGCGAAAACTAAAACAGCAACCATGGAGGGAATGGGCAATGAAGTTCTACGAACGTTCGCTATTTTGGACATGCGTTTTGGCGATTTTGGGCGGCTTTATCGGTTGGGCGGTAGCCGAATCGCCTCCGGATCCTGGGGCGACAGCCGGGGCGTGGATTCGGATGTGGTTTTTGGTTCTGCTGATCCACATTACCCTCGGTTTTCGAGGAGTACGGTATGACGACACTGCTTTTATTGCCGGAGAGGTTGTGGGGTTTCTCGTAATGGCGCGCACACCAATAGTGCCTTTTGCTGCTGCTCCATATGATGCCCTGCTCGCGGGTACGATTATCACCGCGACCGTTCTGCTCGCCGTGTTGTTCAACCTCAAATGTCTTCCGGTGTTGTACCGGTGGGGTCATTTCGCATAAGGGAGTTTGCATAGGGGGAGGCGTACGATTATGGCCATCTTTGTCGTCTCGGTTGTACTTCTTGCGTTGCTCGTCGGATCATTCACGGTGCTTGCGGCGCGGGGAGCGTGGAGCGAGGATAGTTTGGCATACGCCCTGTACCAGCTTGTTACTGGTAAAACACACGATGTGGTTGAAGTCGGCTTGATAGTGTTTGTGGCGCTTGTGTTGTTTGCGTTTGCGTACTTTGCGGCATGCGGCCTACAGAGCTTCGTGGCAGAAATCGGGCTGAAGACGTTTGTCGTATTTATGTCTACGACGATTGGCGCTTTGGCGCTCGGGTCTATTGTAAGCGCGTTTATATTTCCAAGCCTACTGCAGCTGATCGGCAGGTAACGTGCCGAACTGTGTGTAATAACGCAGAGAGAAAAACAAAAGGCGGACATCATCGTGATGTCCGCCGTGTCATTTTGTGCGTCAATAGTTTCCCAAGACTAAAGTTCGACAAAAAACGTTTTTGCGGTATACTGGAATTAGTTCTTGTGCTGGATAGCCGCCCAGCCGCAAACACAGCGGCCCGCGGGAGGAAAGTCCGGGCTCTCGCTGGCGCAATTTCCAATTTACAACAACCGATTTCCAATTATTGGAAGTTAGAAGTTAGTGGTTGGCAGTTGCGTGAGCAGGGGTGCGATCAGAGACGCCTGATTCCGAAAGGATAGGGCCTCCGGCGTCAAAACCGGAGGAGTACCACGGTAACGTGCGTAGTGAAACGGCTAAATCCCTACCTGGGAGCAAGACCGAGCCGTTGGCAACAGCCAATTTACAACAGCTGATTTCCAATGTAATTGGAAATCAGAAATTAGTAATTGGTTGTTGTGTAAACGGAGTGTCGCTCGAGCTGCACAGCAATGTGCGGCCCAGATAAATGGCTATCACCTTGCGGAGTGCCACGCGAGTCTCCGCGAGGAACAGAACCCGGTGTATAGGCACAAGAAACCGCGTCGACGCTCGAATTTTTGTTCGAGCGTCGCCATAAACGCAACCGCCCCGCTCGAAAGCGGGGCGGTTGCCTATAATCTTCCTTGAACTCACATTCTCACGCGAGCACAGCACGAATTTTTTCCGCCACCTGCTCGATTTCCCCATTTTTATACGGCGCGCCTTTCCAGTGGCGGAAGCCGTCGGCCATGAGGCGCGGGACGATGTGGAGGTGTATGTGGGGGATGAGTTGGCCTGCGGCGCGGCCGTTATTAACCATAAGGTTGATACCGTCGGCACCAACTGCGGCGCGGATCGCCGGGGCGAGGCGTTTCGTTGCCGCAGCGACGTCGCAGAAGGTTTCCTCCGTAACGTCAAAGATATTCTCGAAGTGCGCTTTCGGCACGACTAGCGTATGCCCGGGATTCGTCGGGTTGATATCGAGAAACACGGCGACCTTCTCGTCTTCGTAGACGAAGACAGCCGGAAACTTTTTGGCGATGATATTACAAAATAGACAATCCATGATTGAACGACATGTGACCTTTAACATTTGACCCCTGACTTTTTCGTCGTCGTGCCGCCGCGTTGTCAAAGGTTAAATGTCAAAGGTTAAATGTTGCGCCCGTGGACGCTTGTATTTCTGGAACTTATATTTCACTGTACCTTATTCTCCTCACATTTTCCAATTTCAAGTATACTGGTTGCTATGACGCATTACCGCATCCGCGACCCCATACCAGAGAGCGCGGATGCGGCGCTCGCTGAATACTCGCCGCTCGTACGAGCGCTTCTCTTTCGCCGGGGCATCTCAGAGGCCGAAGACGCGCGGAAGTTTCTCGCACCGGACTATACGCGCGACACGCACGATCCCTTCCTCATGAAAGATATGGAGCGGGCGGTTGACCGTATTCTCGAAGCGATCGAGCGCGGCGAGCGCATTGTGGTCTACAACGACTATGACTGCGACGGCATCCCGGGCGGCGTGATTCTCCACGACTTTTTTCAAAAAATCGGCCATAACAATTTTACGAACTATGTGCCACATCGCTACTCCGAGGGCTACGGGCTCAACAGCGAGGCGATCGAGCAGTTTCGCGTCGAGGGCGTCTCGCTCGTGATTACTGTTGATTGCGGCATTACAGATGTTGCGGAGGTGACTCAAGCGCAGGGGAGCGGGATCGACGTCATCATCACAGATCACCATCTGCCGCTCGTTGACCAGCTAAGCGGCGAGCAAGTTATCCCCGCAGCGTATGCGGTGATTAACAACAAGCAGCGCGACGACGGGTATCCATTTAAGGAACTCTGCGGGGCAGGGACGGCATTCAAGCTCGTGCAGGCAGTACTCATGCGTTTGCGTATGGGCGCGAGCGGCGGCGAAGGAATGTCCAGACTGGGATGCAGTGCGAGGCACGAGCGAGAAACGGAAAGAGGTGTACTCGAAGCTACGGCGAGTGAGTATCGCAGCCGCGAGCGGAGCAATGCGCCCAATCTGGACATTCCTAAAGAAGGATGGGAGAAATGGCTTTTGGATATGGCAGGCCTCGCGACGATTGCCGACATGGTACCGCTTCATGGCGAGAATCGAACGCTTGTGCATTTCGGGCTCACGGTGCTTCGTAAGAGCCCGCGTCCGGGCTTCCAGCAACTGCTGCGTCGCGCGCGCGTGGCACAGCGCTCACTCACCGAGGACGACGTCGGCTTCATGGTGGCGCCGCGAATCAACGCGGCAAGCCGGATGGGAGAGCCCATGGAGGCACTGCGCCTCCTTGCGACGCGGGACGTGCTCGAGGGCGGAGTGCTTGCGGAGGAGCTCCACGCGCTCAATGAGCGGCGCAAGGGGCTTGTGGCAGGAATGGTGCGCGAGGCGAGAGCGCGGTTTGAGGAGTACCTCCGCGAGCGCGAGGCACGCCTGCTCGTCGTGCTCGGAAGTCCTTCGTGGATGCCGGGACTTCTCGGGCTTGCGGCTAACTCGCTTGTCGAGGAGTACCAGCGGCCTGTTTTTCTTTGGGGGAGGGCGGGAAGCGAGACCATTAAAGGTTCGTGCCGCTCGGACGGGAGCGTGAACGTGGTCGAATTGATGAGTGCGGTGAGAGCGGATGTATTTCTTGATTTTGGCGGCCACGAGCGATCCGGCGGTTTCTCAATTTCGCACGAATACATCCACACGCTCGAGGCAGCGCTCGAGGAGGCGCATGGAAAAATTCTCGGCGGAGAAGGTCTTGCGCCGGTTAGTGCGGGAGCTGCGGGTATGATACACAAAGTGGATGCCGAGCTCTCACTCGCCGATCTTAGTTGGGAGACTTACCGAGAGATTGCCGCGCTTGCGCCGTTCGGTATCGGGAACCCGAAGCCGCTGTTTGTCCTGCGTGATCTTACTATCACACGCGTTCGCACGTTTGGGCGTGATGGTGGGCATCTCGAGATTAGGTTTAGTGATGTTGGTAAATATCCGATGTCTATCACCTCAAGCCGGACGACAATTTCCCCGGTTCCTGCAGTCGGTTTTTTTATGAAGCCGGATGGATTTTCCGTTGCGCTTGAGCAGGGCGCGCGCATGAACCTCCTCGCACATCTAGAGGCCTCGTACTTTCGCACCACCCCGGAGCTTCGATTGCGTATAGTTGACATTTTTTAGCGTTTGTGCTATACATGTAGCAGATTACGTCCCCCGTATTTTTTTGTATGGCTCACAGGGGCGACTGGCGTCATTTGGTTGAGGAGAGCGACTCATGAGCATCGGAGATTTGATGGAGTGTTTCGCGAATCGGCCGCAGACATGGGCTGAACGCCGGAAACAATTAGAGGAGGAGGGTCGCACAGGACGGGCTAGCAAGGGCGCGTATCCAAAGCTGCTCACGCTCTTCGAGGTCGGTACAGAGAAGGAGTTCTGGCGTGCACAGGAGATGACGAACGCCCCGGTGGCCTTGAGTGAGGAGCGTTATCCTGATGCTCCGAATGATGCGCTGATGTACATCACCGGGGATCTGCCACCGGATTCTGGCCTGCACGAATTCTGGCAAGTTTATTGGCACCTTACGAAGGCCGTGCATCACCACGAGTGTAATTGGGTGTGTCAAAAATACGAGCTGTCCGAGCCTGGTCGTCAAGGAGCAGGCTACTAGTGCACCCCCCACCGCAGCTCCTAAGCTGCGGTGGGGTAAAATGTTTGGTAGAGTACGAGCACGAGGGTCGAAGTAATTTTTTTGAGCAGTATTTTGAGAAATTTTTATGGAACAAACACCAACAGTAGGGAACGAAGCATCCAATGAGAACGCCGTACAGAGCGAGGAACACACACGCGAAGAGGCGGTTGCCATCGCTGAGAAAATGTTTGCCGACCTCTACCGAGAGGACCCGGAGGTAGCAGAGGAAGCGTGGGAGCGCGCGAAGCGAAATCGAGACATGCAGTAGCATGCGTGACTTCTCGCAGGCAATACGAGCGGAGACACGGTTGACAGCCCTCAAACGACGATTATAATGGGATTATAATCGTCGTTTTGTTGTTTTGTATATGACTCAGAAAATTATTAAAGTCGGCAGTTCGGCGGCAGTAACGCTTTCGCGGGAAACCCTTGGGGCTCTCGGACTTGACATTGGTGACAGGGTAGAGGTCGCCACAGACGCCGTACGGCGCAAAATCGTTGTTGTGCCATCGGTACAGTTTAATCCAGAGCTAGTGAGTTGGACACGAAATTTTATCCGCCGATATCGAAAAGCGCTTGATGCTCTCGCGCGGCAGTAATGTGCGCTACCTTTCGCAAAACGACATTCTTGCGATCCATGCGCTCCTCATCGAGAGCACGGGAGGGAGTGACGGTGTTCGCGACATCGCCCTGTTTCGATCCATTGTTGCGCGGCCGCGCCAAAAGGCGTTTGGGCAAGAAGCTCATCGAGGCGTTTTTAATAAAGCAGCCGCATACCTTGAGTCAATTGCGCTGTACCACGTGTTTGTCGATGGCAACAAGCGCACATCCATTACCGTTGTCGCGCGATTTTTGAGTTTGAACGGATACGAGTTCTCTGTTACGAACGCAGAGATGGAGTGTTTTGTTTTGCGGGTAGTGGTGGAAAAGCTCCCGACAGACGACATTGCCCTGTGGCTTACATCACATGCAAGAAAAATTCCTAAACGAAAAAAGGGCTAGGATAACTGTCTTCACCGACGGCGGGGCGCGGGGGAATCCGGGACCGGCGGGCGCTGGGGTTTACATCGTCGGCACCGATGGTAAGCCTCTACGGAGTATTGCGCAGTTTCTCGGCCGTCAGACGAACAACTGGGCGGAATATCAGGCCGTGATCCTTGCACTTGAGGCCCTGAAGAAACTTTTTAGCAAGGTGCGCCTGCGCGAGATTGACGTCGAGCTCAAGCTCGACAGCGAGCTTGTGGCGCGGCAGCTCCGGGGCGAGTACCAGATCAAAGAGCCGACGCTCTTTCCGCAGTATATTCGAGTGCACAACCTTCGGGTGAGCGACATCCCGAATTTCATAATCACACATGTTCCTCGGGCGCACAATAAAGACGCGGATCGCCTCGCAAACGAGGCGATGGACCGCGGGGCTTGACTTTTTTAATTTGGGCGTGTTGTATATAGACAAGTGAGAGTTCCTAGACTCCTTTTGTCGCATGGAGGTTGTGATGGACAGCAAGCGAAGTCCTTTAGTCGACGTAATGTTTGAAGAGGTGACGCGGCACGAATCAGCGCGCTCGGTTGTTCTGCAGACAACGCTCGAGGGCCTTGTGGAGTTCGCGCAGTGCGTCACGGGGTCGGTGGAAGATCGCGATGTCGTTCCCTGCGTCGCGTGGCTTCTTTCTCAGTATCGCATCACCATTGAAACGCCACGGGGGGTACGGATCGAGCTGGTTATGCCCGAGGCATAAAAACACCAAGAGGGGAGATTATGACGAGCGAGCGTCACGGCCCTGCACTCATAGATCGGTGCAGGGTCGAAACCATTTGGACTATTGACGGAGATGCTCGCACGTAGTGGTACACTGGAGAGAGCGCTCTATGCGCGTGTCTCTTATGCCTCCATCACCCGATGGTTTTGATCGTGCCGGTTTGCGCTTTACGTTCGTGGTTACGGCCGGGATCGCAGCGCTTCTATTCGCCGCATCGTACGGCCCGCGCTTGCTCTGGGGGCTGCCGCCGTTTGACTCCGATGCAAACGAGACGCGTGAGGTAGTACAGTTCGATGCGGCCATCGCGGAAATCCGCTCTCGACGCGGCGCGAGAGAAGCCGCGGCACTTGCCGCGGAGCAGGAGCGCAATCGTGTGCTCGACCCAAGCGTCATCAGCGCCCCATCTATTACCGAGCATATTCCGAAGCAGGGGAAGTTTATCGGCATTGACCTTGCGGCGATGGAGCTCTCGCTCTATAAGGACAGAGAGCGTATCGGGCGCTACCCCGTACTCTCAAAAGGCCGCCCGGGCTCGCACTGGGAGACGCCGACCGGAAACTACACCGTGCTCATGAAATCGCCGAATCACTTCTCCTCGATCGGCGGCGTTTTCATGCCCGAGAGTATGCAGTTCTTCGGCAACTTTTTTATCCACGGCTGGCCGTACTATTCGGATGGGACGCTGGTCGAGAGGGGCTACTCTGGCGGTTGCATCCGGCTCTCGACCGACGACGCGAAGCAGGTGTTTGCGTTTGCGGAGCGCGGCACGCCGCTCTTCGTCGCGGCTGCGGGAGATGCGACAGCGGCGCCACGTGGCTACGATGTACGCGTCCGCAACCGGCCGCGGCCTTCAGTCAGCGCCCGCGCCTACATTGTCGCCGATGTCGCGAGTGGCGCGGTTTTTGGCGAGCGTGAGGCAGAGCGCGAGCGGCCGATCGCCTCGATTACGAAGCTCATGAGCGCAATCGTTGCAAACGAAACAATCAGCTTCGATAGGCCGATCAGCATTATTGACCCGCAGGCCCGAGGGGTTGGGGATTACGGCACGCTGCGACAGGGTGCTAAGTTTCTCGTGGGCGATGCGCTCTACCCACTTCTCCTTGAGTCGAACAACGCCGTCGCGCACGCGCTCGCGCGAGAGCTCGGGGAGGAGCAGTTCCTCGCCGCGATGAACGCCAAAGCCGCGGCGCTCAGTATGCACTCGACGCGCTTTGCCGACGCCTCAGGCATCTCCGCTGGTAGCGTCTCGACCGTGCGCGATCTCGTCTCGCTCGCGCGCTACCTTGTGGCCACTAAGTCGTTTATCCTCGGAATTACCCGGACGAAAACAAAGGACGTGACCGCGCTCGACGGCACGACATACACGTTCGCAAACCGCAACCATTTGCTCACGCACGAGCTTTTTCTCGGCGGCAAGACCGGCTTTACCGAAGAGGCAGGCGAGACGATGCTCACCCTCTTTGACGTGCCGATCGGCGGCGGGAGAGCGACCAGTACGCTTGCGATTATCGTGCTTGGCTCAGGCGAGCGTGAGGAAGACACAAAAGCGCTCCTTGGGTGGTTTAAGAGCGCCGCGGTTGCGGTGATGAAGGGTGGTGATGGATGATTGATACGTCCTACAGAGTACGACGCAGGGGCGCGCACCCTATTACGGTACTTTGGCAAAAATTGAACAAAAAGACCACCCGTGGCTCAACAGAGCCGCGGAACGTTCTGAAGCAGCAATTTTTTTACAAAAGTATTTGACAAGATTAACGACCCATGCTATCTTTTAAACGGAAATACAGCACTGAATAAGGCTACTAACGGAGGGACTGCTGTGGAAGTGAAGCATGAGATGTTTGAAAGAAATTTGATTGCCGGTTCGGGTAAGGAAAACCTTCAAGATGCGGCGCCGTTCTGGGAACTGCATCATGTTGGAGTTGTCGCCAGTGGTAAACGGGAAAACTGCCAGCTTTGCCACACGCCGTTGCTCAAGTTTGCGGTTATCCGCAACCATGAAACCGACATCCGCAAACTGATTGGTTTCGACTGCTACGCTAAGCTCTTGCGGTATTTGGAGACGCATCACATAACCTCGAGCAGGTTGCGCAAGCTTGATGAGCACGAACGCGAACAGCGTGAGTATGTCAAGCGACACATTAATGCTTCGATGCTCGCGTGGCTTCGGAGCCAGTCGGATCTGCCGGACCATGCGCGTTTGTCGCTTGAGGTGATCGACACGCTCGGTTATCCGCCAAGCCTCGTCGCCGCGGAGCTCCTCGTCGGATATTACCGTACTCATCGGCACTTTTCCCTCGAGAACACCGAGCTCGTAGCGAACGAGACACGCGCGTTATTGAGGCGTTATCCGGATCGTGGTTCATTACCGCAACGGGTGAACTTCAATGGGCTCAGCCAGATTGAGGCGATGCTTGAAGTATGGGGCAAGGCCGACAAGGCACAGCGCGAGCAAGATGATATCGAGGCGCGTTTAGAAATCATAGCGCCGAAGGACGGCGGGCGAGTCATTACGCCGCGGTATACAGGTTTTTTGGCGCACCCAGCCGTCGAGTCGGTGTACAAGCGGTTGAATGTTTCCGTTGTTCTGGACAATGAGCGGCATGATTTTGCTGTCGAACTTTGGAAGGAGCATCCGCTTGAGCAGAGGGTAACCGACGTGAGGTCGCGAGAACTTTTAGCGAGCTGCGCAAGTTTATACGGCACGAGTCTTGAGGGTACGATGCCGCCAACTTTTCGAGTAGTTCGTGGCCCGAACGGTACCATCCGCGTGGCTGATCGAGATCTGGAGGCATGGGCAGACCGCGCGGAGAAGGAACTGGTGCGTCTTATTGACCTCGAGTTTCGAAACATTGCAAAAGCGCGAGTGCGAAGAGAGTCCAAGTACGGTCTTGAGTTTATCGCCACACACCGTGTGGCTCTTCGGAATCGTCTGCGCCAGGAGCGGTGGATGGTTGTGCAGTGGACCGGTGCTCTCTGTGGCGACCACTGGGATGAGTGCCTCCCCTTACTTCAAAAGAGGTATGGGGAAAAGCGCGGGAATGAGATATACGATATGTCTATTCTTGCCTCGCGGGAGATTTCAGCGGAGTACTTGCTACACAACATCGTTGCGGGTTACTCGACACGCTGTGTTTGTTATACGTTGACCAAGAAGTCAGCGCGGTGCGAGAGGGAGTTTAAGATACTTTCCGACTCGGACAATCACGACAATCAGCACGAGGCATGATCTAGTGGCGTGATGCCTTTCACGGGGGGAAGCTTGTTGCAAGCTCCCCCCCCCATTTTTGCTTTTAAGCACAAGCCACCGTTTTTGGATATTGGAACCTTGCTACAAACGCTCGGCATAAGCGGCACGCGTGGCATTTAATGTGCTTGTTGTTTTCGACGTGAAAACCACATGAGTGCCGCGCTTATGCAGCCGTAGGAGAGCACAACTCCATATACGGGGAGCGGCGGTAGTGCGATTGAGGCAAATGGAAGCGAGGAGAACATACTGGTAACAGTAAGCATATAGCCGAGGAGCGCGGTTGCGAGCCAGGCGAACGGCGTGGCCAGGACCATACTTACCAAGCCGACCACACCAGCGAGAAACCCAAGCAGCATTGTTGCTGGGACTGCGAGCAATACAAGGAGGTTCGCTGGCAAGGAGACGACCGAAAGTTGTCCTGACTCGAAGAGGAGGAGCGGCAGCACGAAGATCTGCGTTGCGATAGTCGCGGTTGCAATCTCGCGAAGTTTGAAGCGCTCGGGAATCAGCGTGAGGTGTGGAGTAATGCGGGGCGCAAGGAGTATCAGCGCGAGCGTCGCGAGGAAGGAGAGCTGGAACGAGGGGTCGAAGAGAAGAATGAGGGGGTTGTGAAGCGTCATCGCGACTCCGGCGAAGATGAGCGCGCGTGTCATGTCGTAGACGCGGTCCGTGGCGCGGGCGAGGATTGCGATCACGGCCATCGCGCTCGCGCGGACGACCGTAGCGGACCCGCCGGTCATCAGCGCAAAGAGTACGATACAGAGCGTTGCGACGAGCCAGGTGAAGCGGCGCGGGAGGACGAGCAGTGAAAAGCGCCTCACCGCGTCCGCAACGATTGAGATATTGTAGCCGGAGAGGACGACGACATGGATCAGTCCCACGGCGCGAAAACGATCGAGCAAGTTTTCGCCGAGCGAACGGCGAGCGCCGAGGATGAGACCTCCGAGGAGCGAGGCGTGCGGCTCCGGGATGAGACGGCTCACACGCTCAAGGAAAGCGCTTTTTAGCGCGAGGAGCGCGCCGACGAGCGTGCTCCCGCCGCCATGAAAGAGGAGCTCGACTTTTGCCCGTTTGATCTCGAATCGGATGCCGTCTTTGGCGAGGTAGCTTGCGTAGTCGAAGACGCGGCCAGTTCCACTTTCAAAATTTTTTGGTTGCTGGAGCTCGCCTTCAATCTCGAGTCGGTCGCCGTAGGAGAGTTTTGGAAAAGATGGTGCGACAACGAGCGCGTTTCCGCGGACCGGGAGCGGCGCTCCGCTCCCGCCGTCGAGTTTTTCGAGCCGTACGGTAAGTCGCGTAGAGCTTTCGCGTTCGTCCGGCTCGGCGACGATGAGACCGGAGACACGCACATGTTCGCCGATGTGCGCGGCTAGCAGCGAGTCGAGCGGCTTGGCGATTGCCGCGTGCGTGCGGAGTATGCCGAGCGAGAGTGCGATGAAAAAGAGAGCAGCAAAGAGCGCGGGAGTAAAAGCGCGTGTCGCGCTCACACTTCTCGCGCGCGAGCGCGACACGTCAAGGTACCCCCACGCGCCGAGCACTCCGCCGAGGAGGAGCGTAAACCAAACAAAAACAAGCCCGAAGTCGGCAACCGAGCGCAGGAGAATCCCGAGAAAAAATCCGCCGAGCACCGCCGTGACGAGCGTGCGTCTCATCGGCGGTATCATAGCACGGTGGCAAAAAGTAATCAGGCGAGCGTCCCAGGGTGTTCGCCAGGTTACTTTTTGTCGCCAGGTGGTCCTGACGAGTGCTTTTCACGTCGGGCTCGTTTGAGGATCGCGGCAAATCGCTCGGGGAGTAGTATGCGTACGCCGAGGAGTTCAAAGCCGATGAGCGCAAGCCAGGAACCCGGAGTGAGTGGCGTGATGAGGGCGAGAACTCCAACAATGATGAGCACGACGCCCACGACCTTTTTTATCTTTGGAGAGCGCAAGAGCGCGACGATTCGTGTTTTCATGTGTTTAGCCAGCGGTAACTCATTCGTAACAAGGAATAGCACCGGTTGTCAATGGGTTGTGACGCTGCTATGGTTGAGCCATGGAACGGGAAACACTCGAGAATGTTGGTCGCATACATTTTGTCGGCGTTGGGGGGATCGGGGTTTCCGCGCTTGCGCGGCTCATGCGCTCGCGAGGGGCGCGCGTCGGCGGCTCGGACGCTCTAGACTCGGAGCTCCTCGACGCCCTTCGCCGCGAGGGAATCGCGGTTGCGGTCGGCCACGACAGAGGAAACGTACCGGAGGACACAGAGCTTCTCGTGTACTCCAGTGCAGTACCGGAAGATAACCAGGAACTCGCGCGCGCACACGAGCTCGGGGCACTCGTCTTGAGCCGCGGCGCCTTCCTCGGCCTTCTCTCGCGCGGCTATTACACGATCGCCGTTTCTGGCACGCACGGGAAAACCACAACGACTGCGATGCTTGCGAAGGTGCTTGCCGACGCGGGGCTTAAACCGACGGTACTCGTGGGGAGTCTTCTTGCCGAGTCGGGGACAAACTTTCTGCCCGGCGGGGAAGTTGAGACGCCGCAGGGTCCGCGGCGCTATCTCGTGGTCGAGGCGTGCGAGTACCGGAGGGCGTTTCTTGCGCTCGCGCCTTCTATGGTGGTGATTACGAACATCGAGGAAGACCACCTTGATTATTTTAGAGACATCGCCGACATCGAGCGCGCGTTTTTGGAGCTTGTAAAGAAACTCCCGCGCGGCGGCGTGTGTATTGCCACCAACGATGTTAAACATCGGATGTCTAACATTTTGAGTGGTGGTGAAAATGTTCAACACTCGGTGTTGAACACCGACGACGCTCAATGCATTGATTATAACAAGGTTTCCTCTGCTGGGCTTCGCTTGCGTTCTCCTGGCAGGCACAATATCGAAAATGCTCAGGCGGTGCTTGCGGCCGCCGAAGCGCTTGGCGTTCCGCGTGCGAGCGCGGTTGTCTCACTTAACGACTTTCGCGGCACATGGCGCAGGTTCGAGTACAAGGGGCGCATCGACGGGAATGGCGCGCGCGTGTACGACGATTACGCGCACCACCCGAGCGAGATCCGCGCGACGCTTCAGGGGGCGCGGGAGCTTTTTTCCGGCGAGAAAATTATCGCCGTATTCCAGCCCCATCTTTTCAGTCGTACGCGCCAACTTCTTAAAGGTTTCGCGCAGAGTTTCGGCGACGCAGACGAAGTGTTCATCGCAGATATCTATGCTGCTCGTGAGCAGGATGACGGCAGTGTTCACAGCCGCGATCTCGTCGCGGCAGTCGAGAAGCACCACCCGCGCGTGCGCTACGGCGGCACGCTTGCACACATCACGGACATACTCAAAAAAGAAACCGCGCCCGAGGACGTCGTCGTCCTCATGGGCGCGGGAGATGTGGGGGAGGTGGTCGCTATGTGCAATAGTCGTCTATAGGGTCTTTTTTTCTACTGTGTCGCCACCGCGCCTTCTTTTTCGAGAAATTGGAATACGGCTTCATTGGCGAGCATCATTGTGATGTGGGCGCGCGCAGCTTCCGGGTCAGCTTTTGGCTCGCGCTTGAGCGCGAGAGTGGTGAGGCGTTCGATTTCCTTATTCTGTGGTCGGAGATTCTCGGCGCGCGCGATTTCGTTGAGAACGACTTGGAGTTTTGCATTTTTGTCGGCCTTCGGCCGGAGATCGCGACGGATGTCCTCCTCGCTTTTCCCGATGTGTGCGAGGTAGTCCGGGAATGCGGCGCCGGAGCGCTCGATGTCGTGCATGAAACGCGCGAGCAAGGCTTCAAGCTCGCTCTCGGTTATCACCGCGGGTATGGTCGTCTGCGAGCGCTCGACGAGCCGCTCACTCGCCTCGATGCGTTTTTTTTCCGCGAGCCGGAGGCCCTTCTCGTACTTGATCTGCCCGCGAAGTTTCTCAGTGAAGTCGGCGACGCTCGCGAACGAACCGATGTCTTTCACGAGCTCGTCTGTGAGCTCGGGGGGCGGCTCGGTATTCTTATCGCCATCGACAGCAGCCGCGTTTCTCTTCTGTCGAGTCGCGAGCGCTTGGCGAATCTGAAGCAGTGCATCCGCGACTTCCTGCTCCGTGATTTCGACAGCGACTTCCTTTCCCCCGAATATCTCGCGCGCGATCGCGCGATAATCTGGAAGTGTTACGGTCGGCATGAGTGCGGTGCGAATGAGGAAGCCGACAGGGTTTCCGGGGGCACAGCGCGTCAGGCTCACTGATGGCTTTCCAATCGGCGCGAGCCTCTGCTCTTCGATAATGCGCGGATACGCCTCGCGGATCGCGAGCTCCGCCATGTCCTCAAAGAGGGCCGCTTCGCCGACGTGCGAGAGCAGGATGTTTTCGGAGATGTGCCCCGGCCGAAAGCCGGGAAGACTCACGCGGCCTTGGAGCGCGCGGAGTACTGCGGCGCGGTGGTTCTCCACTCTCGCAAGTGAGATTTCACCGCGGATTTCAGCCTCGGCGGGGCCGGTTTCGCGAATGACAATATTGGCGTAGAGCGGTTCGTCAGCCATTGAGGGCAAGGATAGCAGATACGGAGCAGCATGCAACAGGCAGTATACGGCACGCACGAAACGGCGCTAGTATAGTGTGCTTATTGCTTGCTGCGTACTGCTTATTGCCCGTTTAATTCTGCGTTTATCGCCCCGGTTTCTGCGTCGAGCGAATTGAGAGTGGTCGCGTTGAGATCGGCATCGATCGCGTCGAGCTCATCCGATGTGCCAACGCTCTGGAGCGATTCGAGGGCGGGATCCCGCTCTGTGGTACTATCGGTCGGAGTCGGCTCGGCGGCTTCTTTGTCCGCGCGCTCTGCAACGCGGCCGCCGACGATGTAGAGGGCGCCGAGCGCAAGGAGGAGCAGAATCACGATGATCGCGACCGTCGGCCCGACTGGTTTGCGGGTCGTTTGCGTCGTTTGTGTAGTGTCTGCGGTGTCCATATTGAGATACAAGTTTAGCGCACGAGTAGTGATTGTATTATTCGTTTTCCGTTGTGGTCGCTCCTCCGGCACCCGCGCCTCGACCGGTGTTTGCGCGGATTGCGACGATCGCTTCAACGAGCGCTTGGTGCGCTTTGCGTACAGCGTCTTTTGCTTCGCCTATTGCCTCGTGTATGGCTTGAAATGCAGCGCGCGGATCTTCCTCGGCGACAGCGGCTTCGAGGTTCGCGCGGATGGCAGCAAGCGTAGCCGCCGCGGTGTCAATCTCTATCCTCGCTGCGGCGAGGAGCTCTTTCGCGCGCGAGAGGGCTATACTACGGGCTGTCGGTCGTGTGTTCGGCTCTGTGTCGAGTTTTTCAATGCGCGAGCCTACGCGATCGGCGAGGTTGCGGAGACGCTCGATCGCGGCGTCAAATCTGCGGAGCATGCGCTCCATCAAAGCGCGGACTTGCGCGCGGGCTGCATCACGGAGCGTCTCTCGGCGCTCGTCTCGGCGTGTCTCCATTTCGGCACGGTTCGTTTCGCGACGCGCATTCATACGAGCACGCAGGGTCTCTGCGGTCGTCGTACCCATGCGCCGACCGGCACGCTCGCCGCTGCCTTGCATCATAGGGCGCATATTCGCTGGTATGGGCATGGACGTGGGCGTTGGTTGCCCCGCGTTTTCTCCCCCTTGATTTTGTGCTCTGCTGCGGGTATTTCGGAGTGCATCAAGGCGCTCGGAGCGTTCGATCGGGCGTGCAGGGTCTGCGGGTGTTGGCGGGAGAAGCGCTGGCGGAGGCGGTGGAGTTCTCGGCGGCTCCTGGGCTCCGGCGAGAGGTACCATCGCCGAGATAAGCATGACGAGAGTACTGCCTGCGGCTAGTATAAAAGCGCGACGACTACTCGTGCGCGCATCTGGTACTTGCGACATATGAGTAAAAATGTTAGATGAGTAAAGCTGCCCCCAGGATACACTAAAGCGCGGGGTTTCCGCCACCCCGCGCTGTTGAAAACCCCCCTTGACGATGTTGCTATTTTTTTGCCGAGCTATAGCGCTCGCGGTAGAGCTTTTGCCCCCGCGCAAACGCCGCGCGCGCAGCGCTCGCGCCCGCAAAACCGGTTACTTCAACCACTTTATTCTGGAGCTTTTTGTAGGTTGAGTAAAAGTGCTCCATTTCGCGAAGCGTGTGTTTGTTGATGTCTCGGAGGTCCTCTGTATCGCCCCAGCGCGGATCGTCGCGCGGCACGGCGATCAGCTTATCGTCCCCCTCGCCGCCGTCAATCATTCTCATGAGCGCGACAGGTCGCACCCTGACGAGAATCCCCGGGAGCAGCGGATAGGTCGTGAGCACAATGACGTCGAGGGCATCGCCGTCGTCCCAGAGCGTCTGCGGCACGAAGCCGTAGTCGAACGGAAAATCCTGCGCCGTGTGTGCGACGCGGTCAAGCGCGATGAGGCCAGTCTCCTTGTCGACTTCGTACTTATTCTTCGAGCCTTTATTGATCTCGATAATGACGTTGATCGCGTCCGGTTTCCCGGGACTGATGTCGTGCCAGAGGTTCATAGTGGAAATTAAAAATCAAAATGTAAAATGACAATGCAAAATAAAAGAATTATGACATCTCGATGTGTTATTTTTCAGGAGTATCATTTGGAATTTTTTCATTGTCATTTTGATCTTTGATTTTTTCATTTTGCATTTCCTCCAGACTCTCTTCTGATGCCGCCGCAGTATTTTCTATAGAGGCGTCTGTTTCTTTGTCTTCGCTCTCAGCTCCCTGCGCCGACCTAATGTCAATCTTCCAGCCGGTGAGCTTTGCCGCAAGGCGTACGTTCTGGCCGCCTTTGCCGATCGCGAGCGACTGCTGTTCCGGGGCAACGGTCGCCGTGGCGCGGTGATCTTGTTCGTCGAGTGCGACCTCAAGCACCCGCGCCGGGGAGAGAGCGTCCTCGATGAACTCAGCCGGATCTTCCGACCATTCTATAATATCAATTTTCTCGCCGCCAAGCTCGCTTGTCACAGTGGACACACGTACGCCTCTCTGCCCCACGAGCGATCCCACCGGGTCCACATGCGCGTCGCTTGAGGCAACGGCGATTTTCGAGCGGGAGCCGGGCTCGCGGGCGATCGTCTTCACCTCGACGGTGCCGCTTGCGATCTCCGGCGACTCGATTTCAAAGAGGCGTTTCAGAAATTGTGGGTGCGTGCGCGAGAGGCGGAGGTAGACACCGCGCGGCGAGTCGTCGACGGCGTAGAGATATGCCCGCACCCGCTCGCCCTGCCGATAGCGCTCGCCGGGTATTTGTTCCTCGCGCGCGAGGAGCCCCACGGTGCGCCCGAGGTCTATAAAAATATTGCCGCGCTCGATGCGCTGCACCGTGCCGGAGACGATTTCCCCCTGCTTGCCGCTGAATTCGCCGAGTACCGACTCACGCTCGGCTTCGCGGAGTTTCTGGATGACGACCTGCTTTGCGGTCTGCGCGGCGATGCGTCCGAAATCCTCCTTTGGCTCGAGCGGGAAGACGATCTCGTCGCCGAGTGCAACGTCGCGTTTGATCTTGCGGGCATCCTCGATGAAGATATGGTGCTCGGGGTTGAAGTTAACGCGCTCGTCTTTCTCCCCGTCCTCGGTATCGTCTCGACCGTCTTCGGGCTCCACCCCTGTCTCCTCCGAGCTTCGCGCTGTGAGCTTTACGCCGGCTCCGATACTCTTCTCTTCCGCCTTTTCGATCTCACGTGCGCGCTCGTCTTCGCGCTCCTCTGGAGTGCGGACAAGTGTCTCGTCCACGACTTCTTTCACCTGCTCGAAGGCGGTCGTGCCGGCGTCGGTACTAAAGCGGGCGCGCACGATTTGCCCGCGCTTGCCGTACTCTTTTTTGTAGGCAGTGGCGAGGGCTTGCTCAATCGCGTCAATAATTTTTTCTCTCTCGATGCCGCGTTCGGATTCAAGCTGTTCGAGTGCGGCATTGAGGGCTTTGAGGTCCAACATAGGATTAAATTTCCAAATTCCAAAAAACAAGCTCCAAACAAATTCCAATGATTCAAATTTAATTTCCAAACACGACGTTCGTGTTTGGGATTTAACGCATTGGAATTTGTTTGGAACTTGTTGGTTGGAAGTTGGAGCTTATAAAGAAATGTCCGCTCTTCGCGGACATCCATGAGATAAGTGTAGCAGCGCGCGGCACTCCTGTCAATCTTCTATTGTTTCGTTTTATAAATCGTGTCAACGATGCCGTATTTTTTGGCGTCCTCGGCGGTCATGAAGAAGTCGCGGTCCGCGTCCTTCTCCACCTTCTCGAGCGGCTGGCCGGTGCATTTGGCGAGAATTTTGTTGAGCTTCTCTCGCATCTCAACGATGTGCTTTGCGGTGCGTTCAATGTCCGCGGCCTGGCCTTGGACGCCCCCCCACGGCTGGTGAATCATCACTTCGGCGTTCGGGAGCGCGAAGCGCTTGCCGCGCGTGCCGCCGGCAAGGAGTATCGCTGCTCCCGAGGCTGCCAGGCCGACACAGACGGTCGAGACGTCCGGTTTGACGTAGTTGAGCGTATCGAGTATCGCGAGCGTCGCCGTGACCGATCCGCCCGGGGAGTTGATATAGAGGCTGATGTCTTTCTTTGGGTCCTCAGAGGCGAGAAAGAGAAGCTGGGCGATCACGATATTCGCCGAGTAGTCTTCGATCGGCCCGCCAAGGAAGACGATACGGTCTTTGAGCAGACGTGAATAGATGTCATACGCCCGCTCGCCGAACTGCGATTTTTCGATAACGGTTGGAATGAGAATCATGGTGCCAGTATTATGTAAAAAGTTGGCGCAAGATGCAATAGCTTATAGATTACGTTGGTCAGACACGAGCTTTTAGCACGACGAACGCTGTCCCTAAAAGCTAACAGCTCTAAGCTAAAAGCTAAAAAGGATTTCTCGCTCCGCGGACTTCGAAGTGGAGGTGTGGGCCGGTTGCTTTGCCGGTCGCGCCGATGTAGCCAATGACTTCCCCCCGCACGACGCGCTGGCCAAAGCTTACCACGTTCAGGCTGTTGTGCGCGTAGAGCGTCTGGGTGCCATTCTCATGCGCGATGACGATATAGGTGCCGTAGCCGCCATTCCAGCCGTCTCTCTTTGAGAGTATTACTTCACCATCCGCAGCGGCGAGAATTTCAGTGCCGACCCGCGCCCCAAGATCAATGCCGTTGTATCCGTGGATCCCTTGGGTGCGGCGACCGCTCAAGACAGGCCGGAGGTAGTAACCTTCGTAGCTCGGGGTGCTTCGAGCGCTGCGCCCCGAGGCGGCGGCAGTGGGCACAGATCGTGCGATCTCGCCGTCCGGGATGATCACCGTGTCCCCGACCGCAAGCGTCGCGCCCTCTTCGAGGTCGTTATATTGTCGGATCTCGTCGAGATCACCCTTGTAGCGGCTCGCGATGCTCTTAAGCGTATCGCCGGCGCGCACCTCGTAGCGCACGCCGGAGACGGGGAGTATGACGAGCGTTTGCCCGGCGCGAACCAGGTCGTGGCGCTCGATATCGTTCGCCCAGACAATGGTGTTGACCGAGACGCCGAACATATCCGCGATCTCAGAGAGCGAATCGCCCGGCCGCACCACGTAGATGCTGATTTGATCACTCCCGCCTCGCCGGTCACCACTTGTGATGTCTGCTGGTCCAGTCTCGGAGAGAAGCGCGGTGCCGCTTACGATCGTGATTGAGTCATCGCGAAGCGCTCGTGCCGGATCCGCTACGGGGAGAGATGAGAGGAGCGGCAGGAGCTGCGAATCTGCGCGTGCGATGATGGGGGGCTCCCGATCGGCAGTCTCTGCCGCGGCGTGCTCACCAAAGATGGACGAGAAAAATCCTAGAACACTCGCCTCGGCGGCGGGAACGGGCGCGAGGAGGAGCCCCGCAGCTAACAAGGAGGCCACAAAGTTCACCAGCCGGCAGTTTGGGTGCCGGCTTTTGGTGGCTCTGTGGAGCCGCTCTGTCGCCCGGCTGCCGTTCTCATGCGTCGGCGCGCCGGGGTCCTGTGGATGGAGTATAATAAGCCAAATGATTAGGGAATTTCGGCTTTTTCTTCCAAAATGGCCCTGTTGAGCCATATGTCCATTCAATCAGCAAGTCACATTTTCCACTATACTCGAAGGGGGGAGGGAGTCAATCTTGACTGTGGACAAGTTAAGCGGCAAGCAATAAGCAGCATGCAGTAAGCACGTGCAACTCGTTTGCTTACTGCTTGGAGTTTTATTGCGGCGTGTGGTACGATGGCGCCATGATATGCGATTACACTGTCTATAAAACGCGACTGCTAGCAGAACAAGAGCGTCTCGAGCGCGAGATGTCGGGCATTGGGCGGCAGAATCAGGCGAACCCCGCTGACTGGGTGGAGAAGGAGGACACGATGGACATCTTGCGGTCAGATAAAAATGAGGTTGCCGACCACATCGAGGAGCTGGTAGACAACAGGGCGGTCCTCAACGAGCTCGAGGCCGAGCACACCGAAGTGCTCGCCGCGCTTGAGCGCATCGAAGCCGGAACCTACGGCACCTGTGAGACTGGCGGGGAGGAAATCCCGCTCGAGCGACTCGATGCGTACCCCGCGGCGCGGGCGTGCATTAATCATGCGGTGAATCTTACATAGTGCTGCTGCATACGTAGACAGGGCGCACGCTCAAAACAACGTGCGCCCTTTGGCGTATGTGATTTTCACTATACGCGGGTTATTTTTCTATTCGATCGCGCCGAGGAGGATTTTATCAAAAATTTTATTGCCAAACTCCCAGTAGCCGCTCGTGGCGTATACTGCATCCGCGCCAGCAGCGCGATAGTCCGCTACGTCGCGCCATGTCATGATACCTCCGGCGCCGATTACAAACTGATCCTCCCGGAGCATCGGGCGCAGAAATCGGATGTTTTCAAGCGCAATCGGCTTTAATGCCGGGCCGCCGAGTCCGGCAAGGCCGTCGAGGTAGGTTATTGCCGGTGTGCCGTCCTCAGCCAGGCAGAGCGTATTACCGAGCGTGTTTGTTAAAGTCACACCAGCGCACAACTCCGAGGTGGCGATGATGCCGCCGATGCGCTCCAAGACCTCGAACCCAAAGAGCGGCGTCCGGTCTGTAACGAGTGAGTGGATCGGCTCAAGGAGATCCTCAGTGACGAACGGTGAAAGTTTCACCCACACCGGAATCGCGGGTTTGCCGACACGACGCTCTATCGCATTGAGCGTCGCTTCAATGGACTCCGGGCTGTAGCTCATGATTGGTTTTTGGACGCCGGCAACCCATACGTTTGGACAACCTCCATTGATCTCTATACCGTCAACACCTCCTTCGAGTGCCAACTCGACTAAGATTGCCGATTCGTCCGGAGTAAAACCCGCGGCGTTCTCAAAAAGCAGTTTTCCTGCATCATGGGTGATCCGCACCATCTTCGGCATATCACGTTTGAGAGCAGCGCGTCCTCTGTTCGGCATGCCGAGAGAATTTTGCGTATGCAGCAAACTTCCGTCCCTCCGGTCTAGATGCCGGTGGTATACGACCCCTTCGTTTTGGTGCCGCTCATCGAACGTCGTTGCGCCGTGTATGATGAAAGAAGCTTTCGATTGAGCAGCAATCTCTACATCACGTACGGTTTTACATACGCCCGGGCCGAGTCCGACTGGGTGAGAAAGAATCTTCCCGCCAAGATTCACCAGAAAATTCATAACAAATCTCCCTCGCAGTTATTTGGTATTGGGCGCAGGCAGTTTTTGTAACTATGCCGCTTCCCACGCTCTAAGCGACACTCCTGTATCAGCATTCTGCGTAGATTTGTACCACACCACCGACGTTAGTGCACGCACATCACACGTCGCCGTTGTAGGGCTAAAAAACGTTCCTCGTATTTGCGGGAAGAAAAGCGGTCATGCTACTATTTCCCCCATGTCCTATGCGAAGGTCTACGCGGCACAGAGTGTACTCCTCAGGGCGCATATCATCGAGGTGGAAGTGGATCTCGGCAAGGGGCTCCACGCTTTTTCTGTAGTGGGTCTCCCAGACAAGGCGATCGAGGAGTCACGCGATAGGGTGAGCGCCGCGATCAAGAACGCCGGCTTTAAGCCGCCGAAGCAGTACAATAAGAAAATTGTGGTGGCCCTCGCTCCGGCGGACCTTCGCAAAGAAGGCCCGCTTTTTGATCTTGCGATTGCGCTCTGCTTTCTTCGCGCCGCAGGCGATATCGCGTTCGATTCCGCGGGGCGGCTTTTTCTCGGCGAGCTCTCGCTTGATGGCGAGGTGCGGGGAGTCAGAGGCGTACTTCCCCTTGTGCTTGAGGCAAAGCGCCGCGGATTTCGCGAAGTCTATGTGCCGGCGGTGAACGCCGTCGAGGCCGCGCTTGTCGAAGGCATTGCGGTCTTCGGAGTCGGCTCGCTCCGCGAGGTCATCGGGCACCTCAGCGAGGAGGCGGATCCGGAGACAATCGAGGGCGGCAGCGCTCGAGGCGGCTTTATTGCGCCGCAGCACCGGACGGAAATTTTTGACGCGGTAGACGAGCCGGACATTGACCTCTCGGATATCAAAGGGCAGGAGACGGCAAAGCGCGGTCTTGAGATCGCCGCTGCGGGCGGGCACAATATCGCGCTCTTTGGTCCAGCAGGGACCGGGAAGACCATGCTCGCGAAAGCCCTTGCTGGCATCCTTCCACCGCTTGATTTTGACGCCGTGATTGAAACCACCGGCATATATTCGAGCGCGGGACTCTTGAACGAGGCTATAATGACGCGGCCGCCATTTCGCGCTCCGCACCACACGACCTCTTATGTCGCGATGGTCGGCGGCGGGACAATTCCGAAGCCGGGGGAGGTAACGCTCGCGCACAACGGCGTCTTGTTTCTCGACGAGTTTCCGGAGTTTGACCGGAAGGTGCTCGAGACGCTCCGCCAGCCGCTCGAAGAGCGGGTCGTTTCGATTTCCCGCGCACGCGGCTCCTCGCTCTTTCCGGCGAATTTTATTCTCGTCGCCGCGATGAACCCCTGTCCCTGCGGCAATGCCGGTACCGCGAAGCCCTGCGATTGCGCTCCGCAGCATATCGCGCGCTACGAGCGGCGCCTCTCCGGCCCGATCATGGACCGTATTGATCTCTGGATCGAGGTCTCGAAGATTGATTACGAAGCGCTTGCCGAGGGGCGGCGTAGCGAGGGAGAATCCGCGCTAATGCGCGAGCGCGTGAGACGTGCACGTGAGCGCGCGCGGGAGCGCTACGCAAGCGCGACGAAGCCGCTTCGGTTCAATAGTGAGCTCTCGGCGCGCGACCTCTCGCGCTACGTGCCCCTTGCACCCGAGGCGAAATCCATGCTCACTGATGCTGCGCGCTCCTGGGGTCTCTCGGCGCGCTCATTCCACCGCATGATCAAGCTCGCCCGCACGATCGCGGACCTCAAGGGCGAGAGGGATGTCACCGGGGCACACATTAACGAGGCGTTCACGTACCGCCCGCGGAAGCTCTTCGCGCGGCTTTGAAATCGCTTGACGAAAACAGGATGGCGGTTACGCTAAGGTTGTACCATTGTTTAACCTCAAGTGTTTTAACCTCAAGACTCATGGGCATAAGCATCATAGGCATCAAGCAACTTCATAGGGATATGAAAAAAGTTGTACGTGCTGCGCGGCGCGGCCGGTCGTTTACTGTTGTGCGCAACGCGACCCCTGTCTTTCGCATTGAGCCGATCGAGCAGCCACCCTACGGCGTCTTGGGGGAGTCTTTGGACCAAACGAGGAAGAAAAACCACACGCTTGCGGATTTCGATAAGATTCGTTAAGAAATCGCAAAACAAGCGGAGCAGCGAAAGCGCCCATGAGGAGAATACTCTTCATGAGCGCGGGATGTGGGGACGTTGGCGCGCGTTCAAAATACGTGTGCTTCTATCTTGACGTACTTGTTGTTGAATTTGTCAAAATGAATCGAGCGCCTTGCCCCAGTTGAGCGGGGTTTTGCCAGCATTTTGCATTTTCGCTCCACAATGGGGGCAGAATTTTACGGTCGGGTTCTGATATTTACAGCGCTTTTTGCAACTGGAACATGCGATCACAACTCCTATCCATGGGTGGTAAGCTGTTGCAATCCAGTTCGCCGGTACTTTTTGAGTGATTGGAGCCTCTGCCATGTCGTTTCCTTCTGTGTTTGGTAGCTCTGTCTGACTTATCTCCGGGTATATTAATTCCCCAAAGGGCAACATGTCAACTTTTTACATAGTCGCAACCCCCATCGGCAACCTCGAAGACATCACGCTTCGGGCGCTGCGTGTGTTGCGGGAGGTAGATTTCATTCTTTGCGAGGACACGCGGGAGACGAGGAAGCTCCTTCAGCGCCATGGGATCACGACGTCGACAATGGCCTATGGTTTCGATACGGTGCGTCGGGGCAAGCGGCAGGAGCGAAATCCAAAGATTGAGCGCGTGATCGAGCTGCTCGAGGAGGGGAAAAATCTCGCGCTCGTGTCGGACGCAGGGACACCGGCGATATCGGACCCGGGGGGTGTGCTCGTCTCGACGGTGAGGGAGAAACTTGGCGATCGAGTCACGGTGGTTCCGATTCCGGGCCCTTCTGCCGTTATCGCCGCACTCTCGGCGGCGGGCGTGCCATCGTCTGAGTTTCTCTTTCTCGGCTTCCTGCCGCACAAGAAAGGGCGCGCGAAACTGTTTGCTGATATTGCGGCCGCAGAGCGCACCGTAGTCTTCTACGAGTCGCCGCACCGGATTCTGAAATCGCTCGAACAGCTCCTGGCGGTGCTTGTTAACCGACCGAAGCAGGTAGTCATTGCTCGAGAGCTTACCAAAATTTATGAGGAGTTCGTGAGTGGCAGCGCCGCGGAGGTGCTCGCGTATTTTGCTCAAAATCCAGACAAAGTCCGCGGCGAGTTCGTCGTTATCGTCTCCCCAAAGTAGCATGCACGGGGCGCGCGATATATACTATGGCCATATACAGGATAAATTTTCAAATTTTCAATATGCGTCCGCGTCCTATTTCTAACGGGATGAACCAATTTTCAAACGACGAACGTCGTCGTGTTTGGAAATTGAAAATTGGAAATTGGTAATTTCGCTTATGTCTTCCCACGCCACTCTATTTCTCATCGGCATTTTTCTTGCGGTGCTCCCGTTTCTCGGGCTTCCACGCTCCCTCGACAGTGCGTTCATCGCGGTCGCGGGGGCGGCGTGTTTCGTGATCGCTTTTGTGGTGCGGAGCGAGCGCGCGCGAGCTCTGAGAGGCGCGCTTAAGGCAGAGGGGAGAGCGGAGGTGTTTGTCGAAGCGCGTCCAAAGCGCGCTCGACGCACGCGCCCTCGCTCACTCTCCGACGTGATCGAGCCGCGCGACGTTGACCATGTGACGGCCCCTGCCGTTGCTGAGGCATGGCCCAATCCCACACCGGATCGTGTGGGGCTGGACGCGGCGCAACCACCGGGCCCCGCGTCGGTTACCGTAGGAGCCGACGCGCCAGCTATTGAGAGAGCGGATTTTCCACGCGAGCATGAACCCACCACCGTCGAGGCGAGCGTCTAATTCTCCTTTTGTTGCCGGAGCAGTACTTGCCGGCGCGCTCGCGGCCGGCTTTTTTGGTGCACCTGATGTCGCGCGCACGCGCTATGAACTTGCGGCAGCAGGAGCGGGAGCGAGTGGGGTTGCCGTCGAGGCGGCGGCCGAACCGGCGCTTGAGCCGAAGCGTGAGCCGCCGCCGATTTACCTCCCGACCCCGGAGCCCCTCAAGGCGATCTACATGAGCCAGTGCGTTGCAGGCACACCCTCATTCCGCGATCGGTTGGTGCGATTGATTGACGAGACCGAGCTTAATGCTGTGGTGATTGATGTGAAGGATTACAGCGGCGGCATCGGTTTCCCGACCTCACACCCGATGCTTACCGAGAGCGTCTCAGCGAAATGTGGCGCGCGCGATATGCGCGCATTTCTCCGTACCCTCAAAGAGAAGAACATCTATGCGGTCGCGCGCATTACGGTCTTTCAAGATCCGCACTACAGCGCGCTCCACCCCGAGCTTGCGGTCACAAAAGCGAGCGCGACGACGACGCTCTGGCGGGATAACAAAGGTCTCTCGTTTATAGACGTCGGCGCGCGTCCGTACTGGGAGTACATCGTCGCGGTCGCGAGACAGACGCATGCGCTCGGCTTTGATGAGCTCAATTTTGACTACATTCGCTATCCCTCAGACGGCCCGATGGGCGACATCTATTTCCCGTGGAGCGATGCGGCGCTCCGCGCTGACCCGGAGCGCGGCGATGCGCGGATGCTCCGCGACTTTTTCGCATACCTTCGCGAGGAACTTGTCGAGCAGGTACCCGAGGGGGAGCATGCACCGGTGCTCTCGGCTGATCTTTTCGGCATGACCACAACGAACGAGGATGATCTCAACATCGGCCAGCTCCTCGAGTACGCGCTGCCCTATTTCGACTACATTTCCCCCATGGTCTATCCGTCGCACTACCCGCGCGGCTTCCGGGGACTTGCGAATCCGGCCGCCGAACCGTATGAGGTCATTCACTACTCGATGGGGAGAGCAGTCGAGCGAGTTGTCTCGTATCGGGAGAGAGCTTCAACAACTGCTGCCGTAGCAGAGGGGAGGATACGCACGCTCCAACTCCGGCCGTGGCTCCAGGACTTTGACCTCGGCGCGATCTATACCCCCGAGCTCATCCGCGCCGAAATGCAGGCGGTCTACGACAGCGCTCTCACGAGCTGGATGCTCTGGGATCCGGCGAATCAGTATACGCGAGAGGCCTTGACAAATGAGTAAGAATTTGCTCAAATAGCAAATGGATAGAACGTCCGCAAACGACACTCCGGAGTATCGGAGCAGAGGAGGAAGGAAGATGGGGGGTTTTTATACTGATGGTGTCCCCAACGACGAAGACGTGCGTAGACAGTTGAGCGACGTTGAGAAACTCAGGATTGCCGCAATGAGGACGCATCTTTCTGTCGCAGCAGACACGAGGGAGATGTTTTCGGAGCGGCTCTCGCGGCTGCGGAATGCCTACATTATGCTCGCGGCACGACGCCAGCTACTTGAACTGCCGGAGTATGCGACATTCGTGACTTTGTATAACGACGTGCGTTCGAAGCTTGCCGCATCCCTCCATCCAGGACGTGAGTTGGTGCCCCCTCGGATCCGCGCATAGCGCGATCGCGAGCAGAAAACACTTGAAGCCCGCCCTCAAGAAGGGCGGGCGCGTGCTATACTTTTCTCATGGTACATGCGATTAATTTTAACGAAGAGCGCGTAACCCACTTTGCAAAGACCGACGCGCGCGGGAAGCACATCCCCTTCGGCATCAAGGCAAAGGACAGGACCCGGCATGTCTATGTGATTGGTAAGACCGGCATGGGAAAGTCGACCTTGCTTGAGAACATGGCGGTGCAGGATATCAAGAACGGCGAGGGGTTTGCGTTCGTTGACCCGCACGGCAAATCAGCCGACCTCCTCCTCGACTACATCCCTCCCGAGCGCGTCAAAGACGTGCTCTACTTTGCCCCCTTTGACCTTGAGTATCCCATCGCGTTTAACGTGATGGAGGACGTCGGCTACGACAAGCGGCATCTTGTGGTAAGCGGGCTCATGGCCGCGTTTAAGAAAATCTGGGTGGATGTGTGGAGCGCGCGCATGGAGTACATTCTGCAGAACACGCTCTTGGCGCTCCTCGAGTACCCGGGGGCGACTCTGCTTGATGTGAACCGCATGTATACGGACAAGCGGTTCCGCGAAAAAGTAGTGGGAAGTCACGGGAGCGTGCGCGAGGATCGCGTGGAGGGAATGGTTAAAGATCCGCTGGTGAAGTCATTCTGGCTCGATGAGTATGCGACCTACACCGACCGCTACACGCAGGAAGCAACGCCCGCGATCCAGAACAAGATCGGCCAGTTCACCGGCAACCCTCTGATCCGCAACATTGTAGGACAGAGCACGTCGACGTTCGATCTCAGGACCATGCTCGACGAGCGCAAGATTCTTATAATTAATCTCTCGAAGGGCAAAATCGGCGAGGGAAACGCGAACCTGCTTGGCAGCATGATCATCACGAAGCTCTATCTTGCGGCGCTCTCGAGGGCGGATATAGCGGATCGCGAGATGACGAAGCTCCCCAATTTCTATCTCTATGTTGATGAGTTTCAGTCGTTTGCGAACGAGAGCTTTGCGGATATTCTCTCCGAGGCGCGCAAGTACAAGCTGAACCTCACCATGGCGCACCAGTATGTGGAGCAGATGAGCGAGGAGGTGCGGGCGGCGGTGTTCGGCAATGTGGGCACGATGATCGTGTTCCGCATCGGCGCCTTTGACGCCGAGGTGCTCGAGAAAGAGTTTGCGCCGCAGTTTACGGCAGAAGACTTGGTAAACCTCGGCTTCGCGCAGATTTATCTCCGGCTGATGATCGATGGTGTATCGTCGCAGCCGTTCTCTGCGGTCACTTTGCCGCCGATCGCGCCGCCGGAGCACTCTCTGCGGGAGCAGGTGATCGAGAATTCGCGCGCGCAGTTTGCGCGGCCGCGCTCTGGAGTTGAGGCCGAAGTGCGCGAGCGCTACGAGGGCCAGCAGCGGGATCGCGAGCGCGTAGCAGCGGAGCAGTCCGGGCGTGCGCGAGCGGAGAACGTCGGCGCGGGGGAGCGCTCCGAGCGGCCGCAGGGGGGCGGACGCGGGTTTGAGGGCGGCGCGACACGGCGAGCGGTACGTATGTCTCATGACCGACCTCCGACATATGCCCGCAGCGCTCGCGAGGAGTACCGTTTGCCGACGCGTCGTGCTCCAGACGCCGTATATTCGCGGGATAGCGGCGAAGAACCGCGGCATGAGAGAGTTGGCGAGAGAGAGCGAACACCACAGGGCGAGCCGCCGGGCGGCGAGCGGAGAGCGACTTTGCAGCTGGAGCGTGAGGCGTCGCAGGACTTTTCTCGTGAGTCACACCAGAGCGATCGCCCTCGGCAGCCGCATGGCGAGCCGTTTCGTGAGGTGCGGGATGAGAGGCAGCGCACCGCGCGCGAGGAGAGTTCCTCGCCGCGCGCTCCCGTGCGCGGCGACGGACGTCCCCGAGAATATCGACCGTCTGAGCACCGAGAAGAACCGGAGGCGCACCGTCCCTTCTCCGGCGCGCTTCGCGACGCGCTGCGGCGCGCGCAGGAGCGAGAGGTGCCTCAACAAGGTGGCGACGCGCGGCGCGGCGAGGCCGAGCAGGGTCCTTCCGTCAGGATGCGTGAAGATGGTATGCATCGCGATCGCGTCCAGCACCTTCCGCGGAAGGTGCTGGACGATCGCGTGGCCGGAGCTCCGGCCACGGCACTGGGTAATATATCACCGCCGACGCACCCCATCACCCCCCGTTTTGACCGCTCGGCACGGCCCGAGACGCTCTCAGGCCTGCGTGATGCGCTCGCAAAGGCGACGGGGAGTAGCAGCGCGCGAGAGCCGAGCGCGGGCTCGAGCGCCCCAAGCGTCGAGAAAGAATCGATGCGCGAGCAGGATCAAAAATCAGAAAGAAAAGAGGAACAAAAGCGCGAGGAACCGCCGCAGACCCGGGTTCCGAGTGAAATCCCCGAGGAAGAACTTAAAAAAATACTTGACGTGGGGAAGTGAACAAGAGGAGCGAGAAAAACAGGGGATCACACGCAAAACATGGTTTTGGCCGACTCACGTTCGTCTTTGCGAGGAACGCAGCGGAGCGGAGCGACGAAGCAATCCAGGATTAAACCTCAAAACATGCAGATCAATTTTTTTGTCGATTCCGATCTTGGGGATTATGAGGCGGGGCGCGCGGAGTACGAGGCGATTTGGAATGAAGACGGTGAGCGCATTCTTGCGACACTCGAGAGGGTAAGCGGTTTTGCGTTTCATGAACACACGATCAACGCCATCGTTTTTGATGGTCGGGGAAGATCGCATCCGCTCAGTCTCCGACACGACCTCCCGCTCGACCGTAAACGCTCATCGCTTGTGCATGAGCTCGGACATCGTCTGCTCCACGGTCGTGAGCGCAAGATGGCGACAAGCGACGAGCGGCACCGTTTTCTCTTTCTGATACTTTTTGACGTTTTGGTAGAGCTCTACGGCGAGCAGTTCGCGCGCGAGACTGTCGCGTGGGACAGCAGGCCCGAACTCAAGTTTTGCTACAAGAATATTTGGGATGAGGCGCTTGCGTTTACCGCAGAGGAGCGCAGAGCCGAATTTGAAAAGCTCAAAAAGTAGATATCAGAACTCAAAAATACTTGACGTGGGGAAGTGAGTACGGCATTCTGGCGTTAGAAGCTTCGATGGTTTTTCAGGCAACAGGGGAGGTGGTAATGGCAACGGTAACTCACCACGAAGGGAGTAAAGGATGAGTACGTGGAAGGACGACATTATTGGACTATTCACCGGAACTTCGCTCGGTATTGCCCGGGAGTGTGTTGACTGGACGGGCATGGGCGGCCTGCTTTGTAGGTGGGATGTAGCGTCGCCGGACGAGCGCTCTAAAATACGGGATGCGCTCGCGGAGATCATAGCGGAGGAGAAGAGCGCAAGTACGGACTGGGGCGTTGTCCTTGACGCCGCGTACTTTGCATACACGCAGAGCATTTGGGACCAGAACGTGTGCCATGCGATCTTGGCCCTCAAGATAACCACAGCTCCCCCGGAGTGGCAGGATCGGGTTGAGTACGTTAAGGATTGCTACATTGCAGGCTATATGGGCTACATGCGCGCAAAAGTCGTGACCACTTGAGATGCGTGCGCACAACTCGCCCGACAGCTCCGAGGAGCTGTCGGGTGTTCGGTTTTTTAGGCGTGCACTCGCTACTAAAAGCCGATAATGGTATTGTAATGAGCGGAGTTTCAAATACGAAGAAGGCTCAAAATTTTAAGGGAGTAGGAAGGTGAGAAAACACGCAGACGTTGTAGGCGAAACGTATCGAAAGTTTCTTGCACAGTTCCTTGTCGATCGGCCAGAGTTTGCACGTGGCGATACGCAGCCTATAGTGCGTAAACCGCGGTGGACCAGTGCACTTATGCGCACCGTAGCGGAATGGGAAACAACGCTCAAGAAAGGCGATGGCGTCCTTCGGCTCATGACGCGATTTGACGCGGATACGGGCGAGCCGCTCTCGTGGGCGCTCCGGAAAGACCTCTCGTCTAATATCGTGCTCATTGACCGAGAGTATGCACGAGCGCAGGCGTGTGTCGAACGCGACCGTTTTCTGCGCCTTGCGAGCGGGGTGGCGGAATCCTTGCACAGCTTCGAGGACGGGCCATCGGTTGAACTTATCGAGCCCGTTCGTGGCGAGCGGAGATTTGCAGTGTCGTGGACTCACCGCGTCGATTCTCTCTTTGTTGCCGACCCTCTTCTTGTCGAGGACGACCATCTGACCATCGAGATCGACCCCACTGACGGCGATGTCGTCTCACTTGCCTACGAGTGGCACGCAGTTACGCCACAGACGATGCCACTATCGGAGGAAGAAGCGTACAGGCACGTACTGTTTTTCTCACAAAAGCCCTACGGCGATCTACCTACCATATCCGTTGGTAGAAAAGTTTTTGGCTCGCTTCGCTATGTTCCCGTACTGGAAAATCGACCGAAGAAAAACCCCGTTTTTCGACCGATGTGGTTTTTCCGTGTGCTTGAGCACGATAACCCCGACTCCCACTTTTGGGATGTATATGTAGACCAGAAGTGTTGCGTTTACAAGTTTGTCCGAAGTCGGTAACGCTGCCGGTTTCGGTTTTATCGTTTGCGTAGGGGTTCGCCAGACAGCTCTCAGAAGCTGTCTGGCGACAATTTTTGCCTCGGCGTCGTACAACACATTGTGCAAAATTCTGAGTTGCGTTTTGTCGTCGAGCCACTATACTGTATACATGGTGACGGAAACAGTACAACTGAATACTCTCCCACTCACATTGTATCCTTCGACGAAGAAAAACAAAATCGTCGTGGAGATGGACGCGGATCGCTTCGAGCGCTTGGCAGCAGCGTTCGGTTTTTTTAACCCGGAATTTCTTGAGAGCCTCGATCAGGCGGAACGTGAGATTGCGCACGGTAAAACGAAACGCCTCAAAAGCCTACAGGATCTCCGCAGTTAAACATGCTCGAAATCAGATACACTCCGGAGTTCAAAAAGCGCTACGGTGAGTTACCAGGCGCGGTGCAAAAGAAAGCGGAGCGGCGCGAAAACGTGTTTCGTCAGAACCCGTTTCATCCTGCACTCCGAACAGAAAAACTGGAACCCCGCCGTAAGGAGTACTGGAGTTTCCGTATTGACCGAACGTACCGCATCCTCTTTCGTTTTCGAGACCAAAACACTATCTACTTTCTCACGTGCGGTCACCATAAGTGGATTTACCGCTACGTTGATCGGCACTGATAAACTGACAAAGAGACCGCGGTGTTCTCCTGGAAAATCTGCGCGGAAAAATAGTCGTGCGTGGTAGAATACCTCTGATGGCACCGGAGCAGAGTAATGAGCGCGGCGAAACGCCGTACCAGGCACCTTCCGCAGCGCGCGCGCTTGAGGCGGCACGGATGGCGCCGCCTCGAGTAGAGTCACTCGTACCGCACGTGCGAGAGACGCGTTTTGAAACCGCGCAAGGTCCACGCTTTGTGATCCGGACGATGCAGCGCGACATCGAGGCGACACTCCGGAGAGAAAAGACCTCGCTCGGCACGGTCGTACTTGCTGAAGAGCGGCGCCGACGCGCTCGGAGTACCGCGGGAGAGGGGAATGAGCCTTCGCGCATTGAGCCCGTCGAGCAGTCTCGGCGTGTCAGCATCGCGACACTCGCGATCGTCGGCGGCGCAGTCCTCATGCTCGGCGCGGTTGCGGTAGTTGCGTTTGTCCTCCTGAAGCCCACCGCACCGCAGACAGCGCCCGGCCCCGTTGCAAACGCAGTGGTGCCCGTTGACGGCTCCGTCTCGCCACTCACATTGAGCGGCCTCACCGAGTTTGTGATCCGCTCCCGGCTGCGCGAGGCGGTCCAAAACGCGAAGACGCCGATCAATACAGTTTTTGCGATCCCGCTCGTTGATCGCGGCCAGCTCCTCCCCAAGGAGAAAGGCGCGATTTTGGTTGAGCTGACGACTGATGAATTTTTTCGTCGCATAGCGCCGGAGGCGCCCGCGGCTCTGCGTCGCGCGCTCGATCCGGCGTTCACCTTCGGCGTTTATGCGTTCAATGGCGATACTGGCTTTCTCGCCTTCGGCGTCCAGTCGTTTGAGATTGCCTTTGCCGAGATGCTTCACTGGGAGCGTACACTCTCGCTCGACCTCGGGCCTATTTTTAGACGGAGCGGGTCGCAAGCGTCTCGCGCGTCGGAACCGGTGCTTCCCAAGAGCTCTGCCGGCGCGCTCGAGCACGGCGCGACGACCACTGCCTCCGGCATCGGCACGAGCACCACAGAGGAGTCTCTACCGCGGCGTACGCTCTACTCCGGAGCGTCGCGTTTTGAGGATATGGTGGTTAAAAATTACGATGTTCGTGTGTTCCGGGACGAGCGCGGCGAGCCGACCATCCTCTATACATTTCCGAATCGCTCAACGCTTCTCATTGCCGGGAGTACCGCGACACTCGAAGAGCTCATCCGCCGTCTCACAACCCTCAAGCGCGAGTAGGGGGTGGTGGAGGGCAACCGCTCACTCCTTCAAATTTCACGCTCGAGCTTCGGTGTTTGGAAATGATAGTCGCCTCATCGACGAAAAACGCATAACTCGCCTGCAGGCTCAAACAGATGCGTTTTTCTATTCGGCTCCTTCATTTCCTAAACACCTCTCGCTATGCGTGAAATTTGAAGGAGTGAGCGGTTGCGGTGTAGGAGTATGTTTAAGTGAGATGCTATTTCACGCCGCTATGTCTTACCTAGACGATCTTAACGCAGCGCAGCGCGATGCGGTCCTTGCCACTGAAGGACCGCTTCTCGTTGTTGCCGGTGCCGGGGCAGGGAAGACGAAGACGCTCACGTACCGGATACTCCACCTGATCGTGACGAAAGGCGTTCGTCCGGAGCACATCCTCGCGATCACGTTTACAAACAAAGCGGCACGCGAGATGCGCGACCGCGTGCACGCTCTACTTGCATCGGCTGGCGTCCAGTCGGCGATTTCCCACTCTCCAGTTTCTACTTTCCACTCTCCAATCGTTTGCACTTTTCACTCCCTCGCGGTCTTGATGCTCCGCGCGCACGGCGCGCGTATCGGCATTCAACGTCGGTTCACGATCCTGGATCGCGCTGACTCGACGAGGGCGATGCGCGAGGCGGTGAAAAGTGCCGGTTTTGATCCAAAACTCTGGGACCCGGGGAAAATCCTCGGTGCGATCTCGCGGAAGAAGGGCGATGCGCTCTCGCGCGCAGCGTTTTCGGAGATAGCGTCGAGCTACCCCGAACGCGTCATTGCAGACGTCTGGGAGCGCTATGAGGGTATCCTCGTGCGCGAGCGCGCACTCGACTTCGACGATCTGCTGCTCTCCGCGCTCACACTCCTCGCTGCCCAGCGCGAGGTGCTCACGCACTACCATGAGCGTTTCCGCTACATACACATAGACGAGTACCAGGATACGAACCGCGTGCAGTACGAACTCTCGCGTCTCCTCGCCGCGCGCTACCGCAACATTTGCGCCGTGGGCGACAGCGACCAGAGCATCTATTCCTGGCGCGGCGCCGACCTACGGAATCTGCTTGATTTCGAGCGCGACTACCCGGAAGCCCGGGTAGTGCTGCTTGAGGAGAATTACCGCTCGACCAAGACCATTCTTGCCGCGGCGAACGACGTGATCAAGAAGAACGTGCTGCGGAAAGACAAAACGCTCTACACGCGCAATGCGGACGGGGAGCGGATCGGCATCTCGAGCTGCTACGACGAGGCGCACGAGGCGCGTTTCGTGGCAGGGACAGCGCACTCGCTCGTCGAGGGCGGCACGGCACCTGAGGAGATCGCGGTGCTCTACCGCACCAATTTTCAGTCGCGCGCGCTTGAGGAGGCGTTTCTCAACGAGGGTGTTTCCTACCAGGTGGTCGGCGTACGTTTTTTTGAGCGTAAGGAAGTGAAAGATGCGCTCGCGTATGCGAGAGTGGCGTTTGCGATTGCGGAGCGGGAGAGAGAGGAGACGGGGAGCGACGGCGAGGACGTCTCGGCGCCGCCCGCGGGCGGCGCCGAGACTCCACAGAGGAGCGTCTCATCACTCTCTGACCCCGCCCTCGCGAGCGAGCTCGCGCGTATCATCAACGTCCCGCCGCGCGGCATCGGGAGGGCGACGCTCCTCAAACTTTTTGCCGGGCGAGCAATTCCCGTCGCCGCGGCGCGCCGCGCCGCGGAGTTTGAGACGCTCCTCAGCGAGCTCGCCTCACGAGCGGCGACCCTGAAGCCCTCGGAGACTGTGCGGCTCATTGTTGAGAAAACAGGCATGGCGGAGCATTTTCGGGACGGCAGCGAGGAGGGAGCCGAGCGGGAGGCGAACATCCGCGAGCTCGTGACGCTAGCCCTTAAGTATGACGAGCTCGCGCCGCTTGCGGGCCTCGAGCGGCTCATTGAGGACGCGGTGCTTGTGAGCGACCAAGACACGCTCGAGAGCGCGAAGAGCGCGGTGCGCCTTATGACGGTGCACGCGGCTAAAGGGCTCGAGTTCGACCACGTCTTTATCACCGGCCTCGAGAGTGGGCTTTTTCCGCACGAGCGGAGCGGCGATGCGACGGATGACGAGCGCGAGGAGGAGCGGCGGCTTTTTTACGTGGCGCTGACGCGAGCGCGGAAGCGCGTGCACCTCACGTGTGCATCCATTCGTACCGTCTTCGGCTCCCGAAACGTCGCGCTCCCGTCAGAATTTCTCGCGGACATCCGTGACGAGCTCCTGGAGGTAGTCGAACCGGCATCACACGGGGATGAAAAAGTTATACGATTTTAATCATCGACACCAATTTAGAGCGAACGCATAAAATTGGTGTCAATGTGAAGGTGATAGCCTCTACCTTCTCTATTTTTTGGAATATGCCAGCACGCCTCGGTCAACACTTTCTTACATCTCGTCGCGCGCTCGCGCGCATTATTGACGCCGCGGAACTCACGAGCGCGGACACGGTGCTCGAGGTGGGGCCCGGCACCGGCTTTCTCACGGAAGCCCTCCTCGCTCATGCAGGCCGCGTCATCGCGGTCGAAAAAGACGCACGTCTCGTCGCTCGCCTCATCGAGCGCTTTGCCGCGGAGATTGCCTCCGGCCGTCTCACGCTCGTCCATGCTGATATCCGTTCGTTCGCCCTGTCGAAATACAAGATACAAGATACAAGATACAAACTTGTCGCCAACATTCCCTACTACCTTACCGGCCACCTTCTCCGGCAGTTTCTCGGTGCAGAGACGCAACCCTCCCGCATGGTATTGATGCTCCAAAGAGAAGTCGCCGAGCGCATCGTCGCGCGAGACGGCAAAGAGAGCTTGCTTTCCATTAGCGTAAAGGCATACGGCACGCCGCGGATCGTCGCGCGCACTGGAGCGGGGGCGTTCTCTCCGCCGCCGAAGGTGGACTCGGCGGTACTTGTCGTTGAAAACATCTCGCGGCATTTTTTCGATGAGTACACAAAAAATGTTCAACACTCGGCGTTGAACACAATAGATGCTTGCAGCGTAGAAGGCCGTTTTTTCGCTGTTGTCCGCGCTGGTTTCGCGCACAAGCGAAAGCTCCTCGCGGGGAATCTAAAGCCGCTTATTCCCAATGCGCGAGAGGCGCTTGATGCCCTTGGTATTAACCCCCGCGCCCGGGCGGAAAATCTTACGCTCGCCGACTGGCGCGCTCTCGCCACGCACGTTTGTTGAACACCTCGCTTGCGTCACCGAGAACTCAAAATCGCGCGACTCTTCAAACGGCTGCTTACTCCGTTACCGTCACGGTCACGTCCTTCGACGTCGTGCCGCCCGTGCCCGTGCACGAAAGGGTGTAGACATTCGTTATGGTGGGATTAACCACCTCGCCTCCGGAGAGAGCCCGGGTGCCGGTCCAGCCGCCGGAGGCAGTGCAGGAGGTTGCGTTTGTTGTGGACCAACTCAAGGACGAGAACTCGCCTGGGGCGATACTCGTTGGGGCCGCAGAGAGCGTTATGGTGGGCAGAGCTCCTTTATTCACCGTCTTGTACCAGAAGTCGTTTATGCCCCACTTGTTTGTCGCGTCTTTGTACCAGATCCGGAGCCACACTGTGGCTCCCGTGAGCGGAATCTTCGTCGCGGTGTAGGTGGTGACGTTGCCGAGTGTGCCGGAGTCCTCGATATCGTTCCCGCCCAGCTTGGTACCAAGCTGTACCCAGTACGCGACGGCGTTCGTCACCGCACTCCAAGTGAATGTCTGCGTTGCGCTGGCGAGATACCCGCCTGGAGGCGGAGAGACGGTGGTCACGGTTGTTCCGCCACCAGTCGTGGTGCCACCGGTCGTTGTCGTACCGCCGGTCGTGGTTGTGCCGCCCGTGGTAGTAGTTCCTCCCGTGGTTGTCGTCCCTCCTGCATTCGCCGTTGTGTACGAGAAGTCATTGGATCGCCATATACCCGTTTGGTCCTGATACCACACCCGGAGCCACACCCTACCTCCCGTGAGCGGAATCTTCGTTGTGGTGTAGGTGGTCACGTTCCCGAGTGGGCCAGAATTTACGATCTCGGCGCCGCCCTGCGTCGTTCCGAGGTAGACCCAATAGGCGACCGTATTCGCCACCGCATTCCACGTAAATGTTTGTGTTGAGGAGGTGAGCGGGACTGGGCCAGGCGGCGGGAAGACGAGGGTCACGCCGTCAGTGGTCCCACCGGTCGTGGTGGTACCACCCGTGGTAGTAGTTCCTCCGGTGGTTGTCGTCCCTCCGGTATTCGCCGTTGTGTACGAGAAGTCATTGGATCGCCACACTCCACCCTGATCTTGATACCATACCCTGACCCACACCATCTCTCCGGTGAGAGGAATCTTCGTTGTGGTGTAGGTTGTCACATTTCCTAAAGGCCCGGTGTTCTCGACCTCTTTCCCGCCCTGTGTCGTGCCGAGATAGACCCAGTAGTCGACAACATTCGTC
>JAUYPI010000010.1 GCA_030697645.1 bacterium
TTTTTGAGCGAGACGAGGAAAGTGAGCGAAATGATTCGACGCGTTACTCGAAGTACGACGAGGATCATTTTGCGATACTTTACGAAGTCGCAGCCGAAAATCAGAAATTGCAGCAGGAAGGGGTTTCGAAAGAAGTCTAATAACAAATTGTATGGGCACTACCGAGACACCAGAGACAGGTCGGCGGGGCATCACAATGGTTGAGCTCATGCTCAGCGTCGCGTTTATAGCGGTTTTGTCTTTCGTCTCACTTGGTATCTATCGATTACTCTACGTTCGAAACGACCTCGATCTCTCTGCGGCGTTTTTCGCGCAGCTACTGCGTCGTGCGCAGGTGCATGCTCGCGCGGTGGACGGAGATAGCCCCTGGGGTGTTTTTATTGCGCCCGGATCGATAACTTTGTTTCGTGGCGTTGATTATGCCTCACGCGCTGTGGGTCTCGATGAGACCCACGCACTGCCGCTATCAGTTTCTCCGGCAGGGCTCGACGAGATCGTGTTTACGAAATTCACTGGCGTGCCGCAGAGTACCGGCGCGACGACCCTCACCTCAACAGACGGCGAGGTGCGCACCATAGTTATCAATGAGCATGGGACCGTTAGTTACTAATGGGCGCGGGTTTAGCCTCATCGATGTCGTTCTCGGCAGCGCGTTGCTCGGGTTTCTTGTTGTGGTTTTTGTGGGCGCTATCGGATATGGGGAAGAAATCGCACGGAATGCGGGCGCGCGGATCGGCGCCGCAGCGATAGCAGACGAGTCGCTTGAGGCCCTGCGGGCGATCCGCGCTGCGGCGTGGAATGAACTTGTATTCACCTCAAGCGCCATTGCGCCGAGTGGCACGAAGTGGGGCCTCCTCGGCGAGGGCACGACGGCGACGATTGGCAATTATACACAGACGCTGCTTTTTGAAGACGTTTGTCGCGATGCGGCACATCAGATTACATCCTGCCCGGGCTCATATACTGATATAGACACGAGGAAAGTGACCGCCACTGTCGAGTGGGCGACTCGTCCGGGAATCATCCAGGCGCTCCAGAGAACGACGTATATCAGCAATTGGGGGGCGGCGCTCTGGACTCAGACAAATTGGTCAGTGGGCGCAGGGCAGGCGCTCTGGAGCAACCCGGCACGCTACGAGAGCGACGACGGCGGCGTCGACGTTTCGACTACGGGCGAGGTCCGCCTTGCGCTCGGAGGAGCCGGACCGACCGAGGGGTGGTTTCCACTCTCTGGCCAGACCCTCACCGACACGACTGACACCGACTTTAGTCAAGGGGTATTTGCGGGTACGCAAGTTGCTGGCGTCGGAGTGCCCGCGAGCGTTTTACTTGCGCAGGGTACCCTGTGGGCGGAGCATGCGGATAGCGAGGTCGCTGCCTCTGGCAAGACGCTCGAGGGGACGAGTGCCGTAGCGATGAGTGATGTGTGGTCGGTGGGGCAGAGCGGCAAAATTATCCACTACAATGGCGCGAACTGGACGGAACATACTGACCTTGGCGCGATGACGCTCTACGGCGTTGATTTTGCGTCCCCTGCGGACGGATGGACCGTCGGCGAGAGCGGCGCAATTTTTCACTATAATGGGGCTGCGTGGTCACAGAGCGGGGCGAATGTTTTTACCGATACCACAGACAGCGATTTTGGCCTCGGCACATTTGTGAATACGGAAGTCGTTGGTGCCGGCATTCCCGCTGATGTCGAGCTTACAAAGAGCCTCATGTGGGTGGAACATCCAGACAGTCGTATAGCGACAGGCGTTACCCTGAACGCGCTCGACGGCACTGCTCCAAACGACGTGTGGGCCGTTGGAAACAGTGGCGTCTTTATTCGCTACGATGGCACAGCATGGTCGCTTTTTCTCGATGTCGGGAATACGTCGCTCAACGGACTCGACATGGTGAGTACCTCTGACGGCTGGGCCGTGGGGCAGAGCGGGCAGCTCTATCGTTTTAACGGCACGACCTGGGCTCTCTTTGTCGATACCGGCGCCACAGAATGGAATGGAGTTTCCATGGCCGCCGCATCGTTCGGCGCGGTCGTGGGCAGGCAGGGAAACATTCGACACTTTGATGGCTCCGCGTGGACGTCAATCTCTTCACCGACGACAAATCACCTCAACGGCGTTCACCTGCGTACCGCTACCGACGGTTGGGCGGTAGGCGATTCGGGGACGATTCTCCGATGGAATGGTGTCTCATGGACGAGCATATCGTCGCCAACTGGAAATCGTTTGCGAAGCGTCTCTATGGTCTCTGCTACCGATGGCTGGGCAGCGGGAGATAGCGGGACGCTCATTCACTACGACGGCACATCGTGGACGATTGTTTCAAATCCTGCCGGTGACCAACTGAACGACGTAGGTATGGTCACGGGGTCTGACGGGTGGAGTGTGGGGAACACGGGGGTACTCATGCACTGGAATGGCGTGAGCTGGAGCTCGGTGAGCTCGCCAACCGGCGGCGCTGCGCTCCAGAGCGTCTTTATGTCTGATGCGGGTAGTGGCTGGATCGTCGGCAGTGGGGGTAGGATTTTGCAATACGGCTTGTTTTACAATACCTCCGGGACCTTCACATCCCGGGCGATCGACAGTGGCATTTCGGGCACGACATGGAGCAGTATATCGTGGACCGAAATACTGCCCACGGGCGCGGACATTACTCTTGCGACGCGCACGAGCGAGGACGGGGTTATTTGGACTACCTGGAGCGTTGAGCTTACCGTCTCCGGTTCGACCATCCAATCTGTCCCCGGTCGTTTCATCGAGTATCGTGCGACTCTTCTTCGCGGTAGCAATCCGAGCGCGACGCCAGAGCTCGGAAATGTTTCCGTGAGCACGAGTGCCTCAGTGCCGCCGACAACGCAAACTCTCTTTGCGGTAGACGCTCTTTCCGTAAGCGAGGTGTGGGCGGTCGGCGGCGGTGGCGTCATTGTGCACTACAATGGTACAAACTGGACGAGCTCTGCTTCGCCGACCGGCCTCACACTCCGCTCTCTTGCTATACTCTCCGCAACCGATGGCTGGGCGGTCGGCAACTCCGGAACCATTATCCATTGGGACGGCGTCAGTTGGACGTTGTTCTCATCACCGACTGGAAACACATTGAACGGGATTGATATGCTCTCCGCAACCGATGGCTGGGCGGTCGGCAACTCCGGAACCATTATCCATTGGGACGGCGTCAGTTGGACGACATACGCACCCTCGCCGACAGGAGACCAGTTGAACAGCGTCGCGCTGGTGTCGGCCAGTGCGGCATGGGCTGTTGGCAACGCCGGGGTTACTCTCCGCTACGACGGTGCAACATGGAGCGCCGAGTCGTCTCCGGCAAACAATCACCTCAACGCTGTCGTGCTGATTTCTTCAGGCGACGGCTGGGCAGTTGGTCAGGGCGGGCGCATTTTTCAATACAGTCAGTTTTATGTAACCGCCGGCACGTTTCTCTCGCGCATTTTAGATAGTGGCGTACCAGGTACCGCCTGGAATAGTGCATTCTGGACCGAAGTTTTGTCTCCCGGAAGCGATCTCACCATAGCGACACGCACCGGCAATACGCCGGTCCCTGATGCCTCGTGGAGCGCTTTTAGCGGGGAGATCACCACTTCTGTAAATAACAATCTCGCGTCGCCTCCCGGGCGATACCTCGAGTATCGTCTCACTCTAACGCGCGGCGCGAGCGCGGCAGAGACGCCTGAACTGAAGGACATCACGATCGAATTTGGCGTCGCGACACTCGCGACGCTGAATGACATTAGCGTGGTCACGGCTGACGACATTTGGGCCGTGGGGAATAGCGGCACGATTATCCACTGGGATGGAGTACGCTGGAGCGCGTTTCCTTCGCCGACCGGCGTTGCGCTTCAGGGCGTTTCGATGATTTCCGCCACGGCAGGCTTTGCGGTGGGAGATGGCGGCACGATTATCCGCTGGGACGGGTCGGCATGGACTTCCTATCTCCCGTCACCGACCGGAAGCCGGCTCAATGGGATTGATATGGTTTCCGCCACGGAGGGTTGGGCGGTCGGAGACTCGGGCACTATTCTCCGATGGAATGGCGTAAGCTGGGCACTCGCGCCCTCACCGGTAAGCGACATGCTGAACGATGTGCACATGCGCACGGAGAGCGACGGTCGCGCCGTTGGTCTCTCTGGGAAAATTCTTCTCTACAATGGCGCGAGCTGGGTCCAGGAGCAGGACACCGGCGCAGAGGCGTGGCGAGACGTGTTTATGGTTGCTCCCTCTGACGGATGGGTGGTACGCAACAATGGCGTGCTTTGTCGCCACGCAGGCGGCTTGTGGAATGCTTGCGTCGACACCGGGGCTCAGACGTGGAACGGGGTATATCTCGTAAGCGCGAGCGATGGATGGGTCGTCGGCAGCGGGGGGGAGATACGCAGATTCAACGGCGTGTCGTGGAACGCCGTCACTTCGCCGACGAGCGAGACACTGAACGCAGTAGAGATGATTACCGCAAACAGCGGTTGGGCAGTAGGAGAAAATGGGACGATCCTCCGCTACACGACCGGGTTTAGATATCTGTTCGCCGGCTCGCTCCTCTCGTCTGCCTTTAATATGGGCAATCCGGGTGCCGTGCAGCGTATTGAGTGGGCTGAGCGTATACCCCTCTGTGCCCCCTCCTGTACCGTGCGTTTTCAAGTGCGCACGGCACCTGATGCTGCTGGCGTGCCCGGCGTGTGGAGTCTCTGGTACGGCGCTCTCGGGCCGGGAACATTCTTTACTAACTCGTCCGGAACACTCATCCCGCCTGCGCTCAACGGCAATCAGTGGATACAATACCAGTTGTTTCTCGACGGCGACGGTTTCGAAACTCCGGCGCTTGAAGAGGTGCGCATTGAGTATCGATAAGGTGAAGCACCCGCATAAAAAATCCGCCCTGGTAGTAGGCGGTGCTCATAGATAGCCCAGAGAAAGCCTATTGTTTTTCCTCATTTGAAATAGAGAAAAAGAATCGCACATTCTTCTGAGACAAGATAGAGGTCAAGCGCAAGCAGACCGATCAAGATAGACTGCTTGACCGGTGTCTTTGTGTAGAGCGCGCGAGCCGCAACTGCAAATAAATAGCTGTTCACAATAATAGCAAAGAGCCCGAATGGCGCCGAGCCGATAGTTCCATAGAGGAGTGTGAGCATAGGAGAGGTGGCGAGACGTATAATTCAGTATACACGTTGTGCCGGTTTGCGGTGCATATAAAGTTATCCACAGCCCCCGCTCCTTCCGGAGTACGCTCCCGTGCGCTCTGCTGTGATGGGGATGGTTAGAGGGGCATGCTAGTATAAAGAGAGCATGGGGCGCACTGTTTTTCAAAAAACTGCACGAAGGGGGTTTAGCATATTAGAACTTCTCCTCTATGTGTTGGTTCTCTCCCTCATCGTTGGCTCTTTTGGCGCACTGCTCTCGCTTCTCTTGCGTGCACGGGTCAAACAGCAGGCGATTCTCGAGGTCGAGCAGCAGGGGCATGCGGTGCTTGAGCTCATGAGACAGACCGTCCGTAATGCTTCAGCAGTTCTCCTTCCCCCCGTGGGTGCGAGTGAGAGCTCGCTCACGCTCGACGTCGTTGACATCGCCAAAGACCCGACGGTCTTTAACAGCGCGAGTGGAGTTCTCTACATCACTGAGGGCGCAGGGGCACCTATTGCACTTACATCATCCCGCGTTTCTCTTTCTGACGTCACCTTTCGTCACCTGGAACAAGACACGGAGGCGGACTCGGTACGGATCCAATTTACCCTCTCGCATGTAAATCCTGCCGGCACTGCGGAGTACGCTTATGTAAAAACTTTTTATGGCTCAGCCCTGCTGGGACCTTCGCAATAGGGAGATTCCCGCTGTGGATAACTTCTATTGTGCACTCGAGTGGCTATGCGTTATCATAGAAATCAGGAGGGATATGTTGCGCTCGTGAGCATGCTCGTTATCGGGGCGATCGGGCTTTCTTTGATCCCCACCATGCTCATCATCGGCGTTGACCAATCGCGTACCGCAGGTGTCGTTGCGTACGCGGGAGAAGCGCGTTCATTTGCCGATGCGTGCGCAGACGAGGCGCTCCGGCAGGTGAAGCGCGACAACAATTTTGTGGGAGGAGGGAGTCTCCTGTGGCCCGATGGAAGCTGTTCGTACACAGTGGTATCGGTCGGCGGCGAGCAGCGTCGTATAGAGGCCTCTGGAGTGCGTGGTACAATAACGAGAAAAGTGCTCGTCGAAATAAGCGCCCTCACGCCAATCATTACGATGAGCATATGGCGCGAGGTGGCTGATTTTTAAAATAGACTTTTTCGGAAACTCCTCGAGCAGAAATGACTTTCTGAAGAGGGCTAATTATCGGTGGTCGATTTATTCGATTTTAGATCAACTGACATTTTACTTACAGATGATATGAAAAAGTTTATGAATAGTAGGAGGCAGGGCTTTACACTTCTTGAAATCTTGCTTGTCGTTGCAGGCATTGCGATCCTCGCGGGTATTGTTATTCTTGCGATAAATCCCGCAAAACAGCTTGGCGATACACGCAACGCAGACCGAAGAAGCGATGTCAATACGATCCTGAATGCCGTTTACCAGTACAGTATCGATAATACCGGCACTCTTCCTGCAACAGTTACCACAGGCACTACATGCGCTGCCGCAACTGGGGCACACGAAGTCTGCCAAACTGGTGGAGTATGCACCGGCATTACGGATCTTGCTGTATTAGTACCAAAATTCCTTATTGCTCTTCCGTCAGATCCGCAAAGCGCGACCGCGGATGGGACAAATTATGATATTTTTAAAGACGCCGATGGCCGTGTGACCGTTTGCTCTCCGGGTGCGGAACAATCAGCTTCAATCAGCGTACGGCGATAATTTTTGTCTCGAAAAGTCTATCCCGATTGCGTATTTTTTAAAAAAATCGGGATAGGATTCTTGAGATAATTGAATGGGGTGAATTTTAATTTTTATTTTTATTTTTTTATGATATATAGCGCGAAATCCCGTGTACAACGCGGTTTTACATTACTCGAGACCCTTCTTGTGGTTGCGGCCCTCGGTATTCTTGCCGGCATTATTATCCTTGCGGTAAATCCCGGTAAACAACTCGCTGATACGCGCAATGCGGAACGGCGAGTTGATGTGAATACCATTTTGAACGCCATCTATCAATACGCACTCGACAATAATGGCGTTTTACCCACAGGAATACCAACCGACACGGCGGCAAATTGTCCGACAGCACAGATGCCGCCAGCCACCTATGAAATTTGTCTTACCGGGGCGGTCTCCTGTGTGGTGCCGAACGCGGAGAGTCTAAATTTTGTCAACCTCGCAGTACTCACAACGAGCGAAAAATATATAGTTGCTATGCCGTCCGACGCACAAGGGGCAACGACAAACGGCGCCGGATACCACGTTGTTAAGAGCGTGAATGGACGTGTCACCATATGTGCGCCTGACGCAGAGCAGGGAGCAACCATTAGTGTGACACGCTAGCGCAAACGGAGCGGAGCCCTCGCTGTTTGAATGCCTGAGCGCCTTTGGTATGGGCTACGATTGCCTATGGATGCGATTATTTCCTATGGCGGCGCACTTCTTGTCATTGGAACAGGAAGTGCGCTTTTGTTCTGTATCGCGGTATATCTCCTGCGGCTGGAGCGCCGCGCGCAAGCGGCTGTCGCAAAAAGCATCGAGGCGGAAGCGGTATCCGAATGGAAAACACTTGTTTTTCGCGAAGCTGCAGAGGAGATTGCGTACGATCGAGATCGCCTTAACGCCATCCTCTCATCAATCGGCGAGGGTATTATCGTGCTTGATCTTAAGCGCGAAGTGGTATTGATGAATCAGGTTGCGGGAATCATGCTGCGGAGCGCACCCGCGGAGGCGGTTGGGAAACAACTTGAGCACGTGTGCGATTTGGTGCAGCTGCAAAAGCGTACGCGTGCTCTCGAGCTGCGTCACGAGCTGCTCGAGGATATGTTTCGCAGAGTCACTACAGAGGCGGCGATTGAGGCGGCGCGTCTCACCGACAATTTATATTGTCGTAAACTCGACGGCACGACGTTTCCGGTTTCCTTTATTATGGCGCCTCTGCTTCAGAGATCGGGGACAGTCGGTGGGGCCATCTTTGTTTTTCGAGACGTGACCGAAGAGAAGCGCGTGGACGAAGCCAAAAGTGAATTTGTCTCGCTCGCATCACACCAGCTTCGCACGCCGCTCAGCACCATCGGAGTCGATCTTGAAATGCTCCAGAGTACAGACGGGACTCCGTTCACGCAAGAACAGACTGCCTACATTACTGAAATGCAGGAGGCAGTCCGCACAATGACTGGGCTCATAGTTGATCTCCTCGAGGTTTCAAGGATTGAGCTTGGCCTCTTCGAGACGGCGCGCGAGAGCGTTGATGTAGTTAATCTTTTTGATGAGCAACTGGTGATGCTTGGGAGTGCTATGCGCAGGAGGAACATACACGTTGAACGACAGTACTCGCGAGCGGGCATGCACGCTCTCACGAGTAGACGGCGGGTGCAGATTATTATCCAAAACTTGCTTTCAAACGCGATTAAGTATACTGCGCCAGGAGGCATGCTCGTCGTGAAGTTTGAGGAGGAGAAAGATGATTTTCTTTTTTCAGTACGCGACACCGGTTGGGGCATACCACAGCGTGAACAAAGTCGGATCTTCGAGCGATTTTTTCGTGCGAGTAATGCAAAAAAGTACGATCCGTCCGGCACCGGCCTTGGCCTCTATATTACGAAACGGTTTGTTGAGAACCTCGGTGGGAAGATCTGGTTTGAATCGGAAAAAGATCACGGGACCGTATTTTATGTTCGCCTCCCCAAGACGGGAGAGGTACAGCAAAAAGAAGAACGAAAGCGCCTGGCTGTTGGCGTTGCGCCATTATAAAAGCTTTTAGCTTTTAGAAGCTACGCCGTCGTGCTAAAAGCTAACAGCGCTATAAGTTTATCCAGCCCTTTGGGCGCAAAGGGCTGTGGCTAAAAGCTCGTTAAAGCCACTTTTTGTACTTAAAAAATCCGAAAAAGCAGAGGGCGATTGCACCCATGATGCCGATGACAATCCAGAAATCATACGGGTGGCCGGCAAACGGGAGATAGGTCGTGCTCATGCTGAAGATGCTGGCGATAAGTGAGAGCGGGAAGGTAACGAAAGCCATCATTGTGAGCACCTTCATCACCTCATTTTGTTTAGTCGACACGAGCGAGTTGTTGGTTTCGCGCAGCTCGTCGAGGATAGCCATGGAGTTTTCAAGAAGCGCCCGCACGCGGCGGAATTCGTGTACCAGGACCTTTGCGTGCTGCGCGAACGGCTGGCCAAAAAAACTTGCTGATGCTTCACGGAATTGATCGAGTATGTCAGGATGGGCGGCGAGCGGCTGCTTGAGAGCGAGGAGGCCGCGGCTGATTTTTGAAAGCTCGACGACCATCTGCCGCTCCCGACCGCGGAACATATTCACCTCGACGCCCTGGAGTGCCTCGCTCACCGATTCAAGCTCATGGGTGATCGCGCCGTAGAGCTTGCGCATGAGGGCGGAAAAAAGCACTCCGGCATGCTCCTCTGCCGTCTCGCTCGGGGGCGCGCTGTCTTGGGGTTGCCCGAGAGTCTCGGTGCCGCGCTCAAGAATTGCGCTGACCTCAAACATTTTTGAGAATTTATGTAGCGGATCAATCGTGTCGTAGTGCGCGGTGATGAGAAAATTTTTGCCGACAATGAAGTCAACTTCCTGATTATGCGTCAGCGAGTGGGTGTGCCGGAGCGCCGGGAAGTGGAGCACGATATAGATGAACCGCTCGTAGACGTCAAGCCGCGGCCGCATCGTTGGCGCAAGGAGGTCCTCGGCGACGAGGTGATGGATCGTGTACTCGCCCATCACCTGCTTTACTTCCTCGGCTGTAGGTGAGTCGAGGTCGATCCAGGTGATGTTCTTGAGGGACTGACGTTTGAGCATAACTTTAGTCTACCAAGCGCGGTAGGAGGTGACAATGTGCAACCTTGAAGAAATTTTCAATTATCAATTTTCAATTTTCAATCAATTTTGCAATGAAGCAATTTTCAAACACGACGTCGTCCGTCATTGAGACATTGAAAATTATTTGAAAATTGCAAAATTGAAAATTGAAAATTGGAGCGGAACTTTTGTTTTTTCATTTCGCGTTGTATTCTCATCCGCATGATTCTCACCCAGCCATTCTTTCTCCGCCCTGCCCCCACCGTCGCTCCGGAGCTTCTCGGCAAGTTTTTGGTGCGGCGTTTTGAGGATGGGAGGACGCGCTCACTCCTGATTACCGAGACTGAAGCATATGACGGTCCGGACGACCGCGCTTCGCATGCATCGCGCGGGAGGACGGCGAGGAATGAGGTGATGTTCGGCCCGGCTGGAGTTTGGTACACCTACCTTGTGTACGGCATACATCACATGCTCAATGTTGTCACCGGCCCCGAAGGATACCCCGCAGCGGTGCTGCTACGCTCGCTGAGAGGGGTGAGCGGCCCCGGGCGGCTGACGCGCGAGTTTGGGATTGACCGCTCATTCAATATGCTTGTTGCACGTCGTTCAAGCGGCCTTTGGGTCGAGGACCGCGGCGTTATTATTCCGCGATCAAAAATAGTGAAAGCCCCGCGCGTCGGCGTCGACTACGCGGGGCCTCTGTGGAGTGCCAAACCGTGGCGATTCATACTCGATAGCGATTACGCCACCTCGATTTTTTGACTAAATCATCGCGCCGTTCTTATGATAACAGCGTACGCGGCACGGCTCCTTTTCAATCGCGCTTCCGCGCCTCATGCACCATGCGGCGGATCAGGGTGCGTCCATCAGTTGGACCCCTTTAGCTCCAGTACCAGATGCGGAGCGTGACGATTAACACTCCAGCCGTCAGCCACGCAGCGCCCTCGCCGCTCAATACGCCCGCCAAGTGAAATAGCCACGTTAACAGCGCTGCACCTCCCCACACAGCCGCCGTTCCAAGCGTTTGGCCCAACATCCTGTTCATCCGGACCTCCTTCGTTTGCGTTTTTTGAATCAATTGCCGACTAGCAAAACAAAGCCGTGGCTATTAAACCACGACGGCGATATTTTTGTCAAATTTTGTCGCGAGAAAGTAGAGGGTGGAAAGTAGAGAATAGAAATTTGCGAAAACAGGGAGCACCGGATGTCTACCACTGTTCAGCCTCTCCATCTGATGCCGCATAGGCCCAACTCCACCCCCACAAGAATCACTCACGCCTCAAAATTTTACGCATAGCGAGAGGTGTTTTGGAAATGACGAGCCGAGTAGAAAAATGCAGCTGTCTGAGGCCGAGCCAGAGGCGAGGCCGAGTTCTGCATTTTTCGTAGACGAGGCGACATCATTTCCAAACACCGAAGCTCGAGCGTGAAATTTTGAGGCGTGAGTGGTTCCGCTCTCCACTTTCTATTTCAGCTTCGACCGTCGCAAAAACGCTGGCACCGCGGACCAATCGTCGTCATCCTCTTCCTTCGGCACGGTCTTCTTTTCCTCTTCGCGCTTGGGCGCTGGAGGTTCTGGCGGGGGGGTCGGGATTGCGTTGAAGATCTTGCCGCGCACTTCCTCTTTGCTCATTGAGGAGAGCGGCACGTTGCCGAGTCCGGTCGTCTCTCTTGAGAAGGCGCCGTCCGGAAAGCCGGAGGCGATGACCGTGATGCGGATTTCATTTTTTTTAAGTCGGTCGTCCTTGAACGCGCCGAAGATGACCTTAGCCGACGGGTCAATCGACTCGGTAATGACCTTCGCCGCCTCTTGAATCTCAAGCATGCCGAGGTCGTCGCCACCAGCGATCGCAAAGAGGACGCCCTTTGCACCGCTGATCGAGAGGTCAAGAAGCGGCGAGTTGATCGCGGCGCGCGCAGCTTCCTCGGCCCGGCGATCTCCGCCCGCGGTGCCGATACCCATGAGCGCCGAGCCTGCATTTTCAAGCACGGCGCGGATATCGGCGAAGTCAACATTAATGATGCCGGGCATGATGATAAGGTCAGAGAGCCCTTCGACGGCTTGTTTGAGGATCTCGTCGGACATGGCGAAAGCGTTGCGGAAGGTCGTCTCTTTTTCGACAACGGCAAGCAGTCGGTCGTTCGGGATCACGATCATAGCATCAACTTCCTTGCGTAGGTTCTCGAGCCCCTCCATGGCGAGGCGGTTGCGCTGTGCGCCCTCGAAAGCGAATGGCCGCGTGACGACGGCCACGGTGAGCGCGCCGAGTTCTTTTGCGGTGCGGGCGACGACGGGCGACGCGCCCGTTCCCGTGCCACCTCCCATGCCGCCAGCGATGAAGACCATATCGGCTCCTTTTATCGCCTCCTGGATTTCCTCTTTTGTTTCCTCTGCGGCTCTCTTACCGAGCTCGGCATTCATGCCGGTACCGAGGCCTTTGGTGAGATTTTTGCCGATGTGGATTTTTCGCTTCGCGGCGGAATGGTGGAGATCCTGCGCGTCGGTATTGACCACGATGAATTCAACTCCCTTGACCTTTGAGTTGATCATGTGGTTGATCGCGTTGCGGCCCGAACCGCCGACGCCGACGACGCGGATTCGGGCAAATGTTTCGACGTCGGGATTGATTTTGGGCATAGGCGCGACATTTCGAAATTTCGATATATCGAAATGTAATGAAGTACGGGCAGTCTAACAGCAGAGTCTTGGTTTGGCAAATACTTGACAGCAAGATAAGAGAGGTGCGTGGTACTCAGTCGCAGCGTTTGTCAATTCTGTTCGTATTTGAATTTTTTAGCAGTTTAAGCCCAATTTTATTCAAAAAGCAGGAGTGTGGTCATCGCGCCGACGCCGAGGAGAAGGGCGAGGAATTGGGCGAGCGAGGCACCGGTAGCTCGCGTCTTGTGAAGCTCGGGGACGAGGTCCGCGGCGGCGATGTAGATGAAACCGCCAGCGGCGATGGGGACAAGGGGGAGGGTGAGGGCGCCGCTTGTCTCACCGAGGAGGAGCGAGATTACAACACCGAGAACCGCGAGGACCGCCGAAAGGAAATTTAAAAATAGCGCACGACCGCGTGTAAAACCAGCGTGGAGGAGTACCCCAAAGTCACCGATCTCCTGTGGGATTTCGTGGAGGATCACGGCGATCGTCGTTGCGATACCAAGCTCGATTCCCGCAAGATAGCTTGCGCCGATGATGAGGCCATCGAGGAGGTTGTGGAAGCCGTCTGAGATGAGGACGAGATAACCGGCGGGTTGTATCGCGTTTGATGCCGTACGTATCGTGCCGTGCTCGAGCGCGCCGTGATGCTCGCGTGCTTCGTCGCACTCCGCCTCAGTATGGAAGTGGTGCCAGTGTAGTACGCGTTCAATCACAAAAAAGAAGAGAAATCCTCCAAGTACGAGGAAGCTAGATTTCGTGGCGCTGCCGAGCGTCTCGATGCTCTCGGGCAGAAGGTGGAGTAGCGCGTCGCCGAGGAGCGCGCCTGCGGCGAGGCTGACGAGAATTGCGAGCACGCGCCGCAGAGAGTGCTCGCCGAGCGAGAACGTAAAGAGACCCGCGAAAGAAACAAGGCTCACGAGAATGACGCTTGCAAGCGCGAGGAGAACGTAGGGAGGCATGCTCATTCGAAGTGTAACATAGACTGGCGAAGTACGAAATTGCTTAACATTTGACACTTGACTTTTGACATTTGACGACGACAGGCGTTCTCGTTCGTGGCCAATGGTCAAATGTTACAGGTCAAATGTCGTACACAGTGCTATACTGTCTCCGCCATGCTCTACACGCGAAAAGGAGACAAGGGGACGACGAAAACGCTCCGCTGCGATCAGCGCATTTCAAAGAGCGCGCCTGTTGCGGAGGCGCTCGGCGGCCTCGACGAGTGCAATTCGTGGATTGGGCTCTGCCGCGCGCGCGCAGGCGAGGCGGAGTTTCTCCTGCCGCGGGCAGGCACGCGAGGAGCGCGGAGCGCGGCCGAGGCGCTACTTCGGATGCAGGAGGCGCTGTTTATCGCGCAGGCGGAACTCGCAGGCGCGGACAAACGGCTCGCGAAGCGCCACGTGCTCACGCTCGAGCGGCTGACCGATGCGATCGAGCGCGAGCTCCCGCCGATCAAGAGCTTTTTCATTCCCGGCGCGACGGCGCTCGGCGCGCTCTTCGACGTCGCGCGTACCGTCGCGCGCCGCGCGGAACGGCGTGTCGTGAGTGCGAGCGAGAGTGGGGAAGCGCCGCTCTCGGTCTACACCCTACAGTATCTTAACCGCCTCTCGAGCGCGCTCTACGCGTTTGCGCGGTTTGCAAACAGTCAGGCGGGGGTTGCCGAGCGTCCACCATCATACCGGTAGGCTCTGATTGACGCACGGTCTTTTCTTGACCATGTGTCGACATCGTATATACTGTGCGCATGGAAACGACGATTCAAAAATGGGGAAATAGCCTGGCGGTGCGGTTGCCGCGCGCCCTCGTGGCTCATCATCGCCTCCACGAAGGTGTGCGCGTGGTCTTGCGTTCAAAGAAAGAGGGTCTCACGATCCGGGCAGTTTCGAGGCGTAGGCCGACCTTAAGAGAATTGGTCGATCAGATTACCCCAGAGAACAGGCACGAGGCAATCGACTGGGGTCCACCGGTCGGTAGAGAAATATGGTAACCACTTCGCGGAAGAGCTCACGCGGCCTGAATGTCCCCGAGCGAGGGGATCTTGTTTGGATGACCTTCAATCCCTCTCTGGGACATGAGCAGGGTAGTCGCCGGCCAGCCATCGTTCTTTCGTCGAGGTACTACAACGAACGAGTCGGCCTTGCGCTGGTGTGCCCCATTACCTCACAGCAGAAGGGATACCCGTTTGAGATTGCTCTGCCGCATGGCAAGGTGGAAGGAGTAATCTTGGCGGATCACGTGAGAAGCGTTGATTGGAAGCAGCGAAAAAGTGTTTTTATTACGACGGTACCAAGCGAGACTGTCTCTCGTGTGAGGGGGCGGCTCGTCGATCTTTTGACGGAAGATTAGACCTCTTGCATAACCCGTTTCGTGGCGAGGTTTTTGATTTTTGAGCGAGACGAGGAAGACAAGCAAAATGGTCCGACGGCGTACCTGTTGTACGGCGAGAACCATTTTGCGAAGTTTGACGAAGTCGCAGCCAAAAATCAAAAATCGCAGCAGGAGCGGGTTATGCAAGAGGTCTATCAAATACGGTGTCCATAGTTTAGTGGTAAAACTCCGCTCTGTGGAAGCGGCGTCGAGAGTTCGATTCTCTCTGGACACCCTTGACAATTTGTTTATATACTGATATGATCTACGTAGTTTTTTGATAGGTTTGCGAACATCTCCATAGCCCACAGGTGCTTATTTTTTTCGGCTTTTCTGGGCTATGGCGAGGCATAATCCATGTCCGTCAGTTAGCACTCGCTCCCCAAAAGGGACAGCAACCAGACTGGAGGAATCCACATGGACACGATCTTCACGGACGGCCAGTTGACGAAGGCGATCGAAACGATGCGGCAGAAGGACATGACGCCCGAGCGCTTCAATCGGCTTCTCGGCAGCGGCATTTTCGCCGATGTTTGCGATGTCGGAGCTTGTCTCGACGACCGCGATGCGGTTCGTATCGCACTCAAACTCGGCGTGGCTCTGTTTGACCAGACCGTCATTCTCGCAGTCAACTACAGCCAGTCCCTTGATCAGATGATCGCTACCGGTCACTACGACTGGGTCAACGGCGACATCACGGTCAAGCGTTTCCCGATCGTGGGCGAGGGTACCGTCGAGTTCGAGGCTCGGCTTTTCCACTTCAATCGCAGCATGTCCTCGGAGAACGCGGTCGAAAGGACGAGGAACGCCGATACCACGAACCCGTGGGAGCCAGCCAAGATCGAGCACGTGTTGTCCTTCGGTGCAAAGTATCCCGAAGAGCAGCGCAAGTACGCCATTATTGGTCTTGGTTCCGTCGCGGAGGTCGGTGGCGGCCGCGGCGTGCCGGACCTCCACCGGACGGACGCCGAGCGTAACCTCAACCTCCGCTGGTGGGGCGACGGCTGGGATGGCCGCTACCGTTTCCTCGCCGTTCGCAAACTGTCCTCGGCCGCTTAGGCCCTTAGGCCTCAGATTTTGGCGCTTGTGCCCCTTGGAAACTTTGGCCCTTATACCCCGCGCATGCTTGCATGCGCCGGTTCTGCTTTTATATAATAGACCTCTTCGGAAATTCCTTTCTGCAAAAAACGAGACAATTTCGCCACGAAAGGGGTTTCGAAAGAAGTCTAATGTCTTCTGATGACAGGTGAATAGATACCATTTTATTGGTCTCATTCACGGGTTATTGACTTTTAAGTGTTAAAGGACTATCATAAAAATCAGGCTGAACTATATGGCTACGAATAACCCTACCAAGAAGCGCATTCAGGAACTCAAGGCCGAGTACGACTCGCTTCGCAAGGGCAAGGAGTCTCTGCTCGTGATGGTAGACGAGGTTGAAATTCCGGAAGCGGTGTACAACTCAAACGCGATCGAAAACTCCACCCTGACTCTCAAGGAAACGGAAAAAATCCTCCTTGACATGGAGGTATCGCGCGACGTGTCAGTGCGCGAAGTGTTTGAGGCAAAAAATCTTGCTCGTGTCGTTGGCTATATCCGCACCAAGTCACAGGAAACTGAGATCGATAAAGAAACAATTTTGTTGCTCCACCAGATGCTGATTGGTGGCATACATGATCAGATCGCCGGACGTTTCCGCGCTAAAGGAGAATATGTTCGAATCGGCACGTACATCGCACCAGCTCCGGAGCATGTTGAACGAATGGTCGATGCAACGTTGGTTGAATATACCAGTGATCTGAATTCTTATTTTTTGGATAAGATCGGAAAGTTCCATCTCGACTTCGAGACCATCCATCCATTCAATGACGGTAACGGACGTATCGGTCGGGTCATCATCAATTATCAGCTGCAGCGACTCGGTTTCCCAGGTATCATTGTTCGGGACCGGGAGAAGAAGGATTACTATAAAGCCTTCAGTGATTATCGGGATGGCAAAAATACCAAGACAATGGAAAAAATTCTGGTTCTTGGCCTTACGGAGTCACTGCATAAGCGTGTAGCATATCTCGCGGGCGCGACCATCGTTCCGCTTGCCGACTACACCAAGAAAAATGCTCTGTCTGGAGCGGCTCTCTCTAATGCCGCTCGCCGGCAGAAGATACCTGCTTTTCGCGAGAAGGGTGTCTGGAAGATTCCGGAGAATTTTAAGCGTGCCCGCCCGAAGCTGTAGCGCAGGAGGGTATCAAACGGGCAAATCAAAAGCAGGAACATAGATCGTCGTGTCGTTTTTCTGCTCAAAATTCGAAGCTCGAGATTCGAAACGTGGATTCTTGATTTTTCTCGGAGCGCGGAAAAACGCCTCGGTCTTGAAAGACCGAGGCGCTTGCGCGATGCCGTCCGGAGATTTTGCTCGTCGAGCGGGATGGGGTCGTGGTGGCATTTTAGAGCGCTGTCGGGAGGGAGATCACCGCGCCATAGCGGCGGAGCTCGTCCTGGAGCGTCCCGAGAAACGTCGCGACGGTGCGCGCGGTGCGATATTTGAAATCGGCGTGTATTTTCGCGTACTCCTTGCGAATGAGCGCGATGCGTCCGTCGAGATAGAGGCGGAATTGCTCCTGCTCCTCGCGGGTGTGGAGTACGGCGCGTTTCGCAAGCTCGGCCACGATCGCTCGGAGCTCGCGATGGACACAGAGCTCAAACGCTTCAGCGAGGAGGAGCTGTTCCGTCATCTGGCGAAAGTGGTGGCCTTTTGCGACAAACGTCAGCGCTTCGGTGAAGTGCGCGGGGTGTCGGAGGAGAACGCGCACAAGAAACTTCAGCGCAGAGACAAGGATTGCGGGTGGAATTTCGCGCAGTGCGCGCCTCAGGACTGAGCCGGGCTCAGAGTGCCAGGAGGGTTTCGACGAGAGCTTTGGTTGGCGGGAGCGATCGAGATGCTCAAAGAGCGTGAGGCAGCGCTCAAAGTAATTTTTGAGCTTTGCGTCGTAGAGCGTATCGAGGACGCGTTTATATCCATCGAGAAGCACCTGCGGATCCATTTGCGGCACGAAGTTCAGTATGAGTTCAAAGTTCGTACCGACGGGATTACCGCGTAATCTCCCCTCGCGCTCCAACCGATGTTCGAGGTCGGTTCCCTTGAGGACGTTGAGCGGCGAGACCATTGCCATGGGGATGCCACCTCTCTGGACGAACTCGATCATGGGGTCGAACGGGTTTTCGGCGTCATTGTCAACGCCGAGAATGAAGCCGGCCGTGACCTCGAAGCCCTTACCCTGCAGTGTGCGCACTGACCGCTCGAGGTAGTCCGGGTCGCCCTTTTTCACGTTTTGATGCTTCTGCATCGTTCGGAGCGCGTCTTCGTTCGGTGTTTCGAGACCGACAAAGACCGTGTCGAACCCAGCAGCCGCCATGGCGTCCATGAGCGCTTCATGCCGGACGAGATCAACGCTTGCTTCCGTGTGGAACCTGAATGGGTAGTTGTGCTCTTGTTGCCACTGCCTGACCGGCCCGAGGAGCTCCAGGGCTTCGCGCCAGTTGCCGATAAAATTATCATCAACCATAAACAACGGTCCGCCCCATCCGAGTTGGTAGAGTTGCTCGAACTCGGCAAGTATTTGGACAGGAGATTTTGTGCGCGGGATACGGCCATAGAGCTTCGTGATGTCGCAGAAGTCGCAGTTTTTCGGACAGCCGCGGCTGAATTGCACCTGCATCGTCGCGTAGTCATTGAGGTTGATGAGATCGTAGCGTGGCAATGGGGAGGCAGTGATCGAGGGCTTCAGCGGTGCCCGATATACGGGCTCTGCCGTGTCGTGCTCGAGATCCTTGAGGAATCCTGGAAGCGTTTCCTCGACCTCGTCGAGTACTAGGTGGTCGATGTCTCGGAGCTCGTCACTCCCGACATACGACGTCGGGTACGGGCCTCCGGCGACGGTGACCTTGCCCATCTGTTTCGCGCGGCGGGCGACATCGCGGAGCGAGTCGCGCTGGACGATCATGGCTGAGATAAATACGGCGTCCGCCCATGCGAGGTCGGCGTCAGTCAGCTCGCCTACATTCATGTCGATGAGGCGGAGTCCGTGCCTCTCTTGCGGTATGAGTCCCGCGACAGTGAGAAGCCCGAGCGGCGGCATCGCGGCTTTTTTGCCGATAAGTCGGAGCGCGTAGGTAAACGACCAGAATGACGGCGGCATTTTCGGGTACACCAAGAGAATGTTCACTGGATTTTCCTTTCGCTGCTGTGTGTCACTATGTCAAAACGCGCTGCGGTTATTCGCCGCGCGGAACTGAGTGTGTCTGTGCGTTACTGTACCTGATTGCGCAGAGAAAGTGAAGGAACCCGTACATTACGAAATTGCCGGCGCAGACATCCGAGCTACAAAATCCGAAACAAATAAATTCCAAGCTCCAACCAACAAGTTCCAAACAAATTTCAAATTCCAATGCACCAAATCTCAAACACGCACGTCGTGTTTGGAGGTTGGATTTTGAGTATTGTGATTTGTTTGGAGCTTGTTTTTT
>JAUYPI010000011.1 GCA_030697645.1 bacterium
GACTACCTCGTGTTCTACAATACGAAGCGAGTACACTATGCGTTCAAGAATAAAATGACACCGCTCCAGTTTCTGCTATCATGGAGGCCGACCGAGGCGTCGAGATTACCCGCAGAGTGCAGAGATGGGTGGCCTCATACATAGGATTGCTCGCGTGCTCAAAATAGGGTACGATGGGAGTGCCATGTATACGCTCACCATTCAAAAGCGGCCGGAGCTTGGTAGACGGGCCGCGCGGCTGCGCTCTGCGGGTATACTCCCCGCCGTGCTCTACGGCAAGCACGAAGCCGCGACGCCGATTTCTGTTGTGTTGCGTGATTTTGAGCAGGTGTGGAGCGCGGCGGGCGAGTCGGGTATCGTGCGGCTTAGCGGGCTCGAGAGAGAGAAGGACACCCTGATCTACGCCGTTGATCTCGACCCAGTGCGGGAAGTTCCGCGACACGCTGATTTTTACGTTATTGAGAAGGGGCAGCGGGTGCGCGTCGCGATACCGCTTGAGTTTGTCGGCGTCGCTCCCGCCGTGCGCGACCTCGGCGGCGTGCTCACGAAGGTGCTCCACGAGCTTGAAGTCGAAGCCGAGCCGGCATCTCTGCCGCACCACCTCACAGTGGACATTTCGCCAATAATCGCCCTCGACCAGTCGATTTCAGTGCGCGACATCGCCCTGCCAGCCGGCGTCAGCGCGATAGTAGACGCGGACGAAGTGGTTGCAATTGTCTCCGCGGCGGCGGAGGAGGCGATAGAAGGGGTCGCGCCGATTGATTTTGCCGCGATAGAGGTGGAGAAGAAAGGGAAAGAAGAAGCGCTTGCTGAAGATGCAGGTGAGCACAAGTAGGGGGGCGTGAGGCATCGGACGTGTGACTTCACGGCCCTTTTAATTTTCAATTTTCAATGCTCAATTTTCAATAAATTTTCAATGTTTCAATGACTGAGTGACGACGACGTCGTGTTTGAAAATTGAGTCATTGGAAATTGACTGAAAATTGGAAATTGAAAATTGCAAATTCGAAAACGATATTTTTGTTTGAGTCCTGCGCGTTTTTTCTTGCGCTCTGCTTTGTTTTTTGTAGTGCTGCTTGTGGGCGTGCTGGTGCCGTTCTTCAGAGCGGGTGCCCAGACTACCGCAGACGCGGTCGCCTCGCGGCGTGAGCGTCTTGAAGGCGAGCTCGTTGAGCTCGAGAAACAGATCGAGGCGCAGCGGCAGGTGCTCGACATAAAGCAGCGCGAGCGCGTCTCGCTGGAGCGCGACCTTGCGATCCTCGACGCGCAGATCTCGAAAGCGCGGCTCTCAATCCGTGCGCGAGAGCTCACGATTACGAAACTTGAAACAGGCATCGGCGAGAAGACGGCGACGCTTGGGACACTCGCCGCGAAAATTGCGCGCGAAAAACAGTCACTCGCGCAGCTCGTGCGCAAGACGAACGAGCTTGACTCCTTTTCGCTTGTCGAGGTCGTGCTCTCGAACAAGAACGTCTCCGAATTTTTTCTCGACATTGACTCGTTTCAGTCCATCAAGAGCGCGCTCTCCGACTCATTCCGTCTCATCGAAGGCGCGCAAATTGAAACCGAGCGCGAGAAGGACTCGCTCGAGGAGAAGCAGGCCGAGGAGCTCGAGTTGAAGCGCCTGCAGGATCTTGAGAAGCGGCGCATCGAGGAGCGGCAGCGGGAAGAGAAGCGGCTGTTCGCGGCGACCAAGGGCGAGGAGGCGCGCTACCAGACGCTTCTCAAGGAGTCGCAAAAGACCGCGGCGCAAATCCGCGCCGAGCTTTTCAGCCTCCGCGGGACGGCGGCGATTCCCTTTGGAAGAGCCCTCGAGCTTGCGGAGCGCGCCGGGGCGAAAACGGGCGTTCGGGCTGCGTTTATCCTCGGGATCATTGCCGAGGAGTCAAACCTCGGCGAAAACGTCGGTACGGGCAACTGGAAGACCGATATGCACCCGACGCGCGACCGCCCCGTCTTTGAGGAGATCACGCGAGAACTCGGGCTCAATCCGGATATGGTGCCGGTTTCGCGAAAGCCCTGGTACGGCTGGGGTGGGGCGATGGGACCGGCGCAGTTCATTCCCTCGACGTGGGTGCTCTACAAAGACAAGATTGCGAACCTCACGGGCCACTATCCGCCGAACCCCTGGGACCCAGAGGATGCATTCATGGCCGCGGGGATCCTCCTCGGCGAGAACGGTGCCTCGCGTGGCGGCTACCAGAATGAACGTTTGGCAGCGCTCCGCTATTTTGCCGGATGGAAGAATGCAGAAAAGGCATCCTATGCGTTCTACGGCGATGACGTGATGGAACTCACGGCTGAGTACCAGCGGCAGATTGATGTTTTGAAGGGAGGGTAGGTAGGGGGAATAATCGCTCACGTCTTCTGTTTTTGTGCTCGTGCTTCGGTGTTTGGAAATGGTGTCGCCTCGCTTGACGCAAAATGCAGAACTCGGCCTTCCTGTTGGTCGGCCTCAGACAGCTGCATTTTGCTACTCGGCTCGCCATTTCCTAAACACCTCTCGCAATGCACAAAAATAGAAGACGTGAGCGATTACTGGGTGGAAAAATTGATTCTTAATTTTGAACGTGTATGGTGTCGAGAGCGTGGAAGCTAGTGCATTTTTCGCGCAGCATGCGGAGAACGATGCACTTTTGGCGTTATGTCAAACTGCAAAATTTTTGCCACATGGCTGGATGCGTATCATGAAAAGGAAAAGTCATACACAGGAACATCGTACCCTCGCGCGTGAGCAGCGTTGGCTTCTTGAAGAAAAATATGGCGGCGCTACAGGCGTCGCCTTTCTCAGTGACTGCGAGCGGCTCGAGCGAGGCGAGCCGATTGATTATGTGGTCGGCTGGAGCGAATTTCTCGGCTGTCGGATTGACCTCTCGGAGCGGCCATTGATCCCGCGGCCGGAGACTGAGTGGTGGGTGGAAAAGACGATAAAAATTTTCAATTTTCAATTTTCAATTTTCAAAAAGTCGCCGCTCTATGTTTTGGACATGTTCGCCGGGAGCGGGTGCATCGGGCTTGCGGTGTTGAAACACATACAGAATGCGCACGTTGATTTTGCGGATGTTGATCGGTCGTGTTTGGCGCAAATACGCAAAAACGCGGAGCTCAATTGCGTGGCGCCGGAGCGGTATCGTGCGCTGCGCTCGGATGTGTTTCAAGCGATCACCGGCCGCTACGATGTGATTTTCGCAAATCCGCCGTATGTCGCCGAGGGCACGGCGGGAGAGCGGCTCGCTCCGTCCGCGAGAGACTTTGAGCCGCACCGCGCGCTCTTTGCGGGCGCGGATGGGCTCGACTATATACGCATAGTGCTTCGCGATGCGTCGCGTTTTCTTGCGCCGCGCGGGCTTCTCGCCATGGAGTTTGATGACACTCAAGCTGACGAGGTAGTGGGACTTCTGGCGCACTCCAATCTTCGCGGCTCAATGCACCCCGATCAGTACGGTCGAGCACGATATCTTCTCGCCGCCACAAAAGCGGATTAAAAAACGGACAGCGGATGTTCGTTGTGGAATCGTGTCGTCATAATAAAAATGCGGCCGCATTTTTATTATGACGAGCAAAATTTTGCACAACTTTGCACAACGCATATGCACAACGCATATATGCTGTGCAAAAAGCTGCGCGTTTTGCACGCTGGGTTTTTTTCTGCTACCATACGCTCATGCTTAAGATTCGTTTGAAACGTGTGGGGAGGCGGCACGACCCTTCGTATCGGATTGTGGTTGTGGAGTCATCTCGCGCGGCAAAGAGCGGGCGCTCGCGGGAAGTGCTCGGCTCGTACGATCCGCGGAAGAAGCAGGAGGAAGCGGCTTCGCTCAAAGCGGAGCGCCTGCAGCACTGGCTCTCGTGCGGCGCCAAACCCTCGCTTACCGTGCATAATATCTTGGCGCGCGCGGGGAGGGGTGTTCAGAGCCCTACGAAAAATGCCCTTCCCCACAGGCGCCCGATCGTGAATAAAGGGGCGGGGGAGGGGGCCGTTGTCGTTGCATGACGGGTATTCGGCGGTGCAACATTATTGACTTTTTGTCAATATCTGCTATACTAACGCCAATCGTCAGGTGCGCCCGGAACAGAGAGCGCGACAGGGACGATAGAAGTGTCGAGATTATCAGGTAAGAGTAAGTACTGTTCGATGATATGTACAAGGATCAAGAATTCCTCGAGTACGTGGTGAAGGCGCTCGTTGACAACCCCGACTCCGTGAAAGTAGAGCGGAAAGTTGACGAGATGGGCGTTCTGATGACGCTCGACGTCCACTCCGAGGACATGGGTAAGATCATTGGCCGCTCGGGTGCCACGGCGAAAGCCCTCCGCACTCTCCTTCGGGTTGTCGGTATGAAGAACAACGCCCGGGTGAACCTAAAGGTAAACGAACCGGCTGGTTCCACCCACGTTCGCGCACCGCGACCAGAGATGGGCGGCGGCATGGACGACTTCAATCTCTAGTTTCCGAGAGCCGCATTTTCTAGCGGCGACGGGACTACACTCGCACGCCCGCGGCTCGAAAGCCGCGGGCGTGCGACGTTGTTGCGGCAATACTATTGTATGAATTTTCATATAGTTACACTTTTCCCGGAAGCGTTTTCCTCGTATCTCGCGACCTCCATTTTGAAGCGCGCTCTGGAGCGGGGACAGATAAAAATTTATTTCTATAACCCGCGCGACTTTACTGACGATCCGCACAGGCGCGTCGACCGACGCCCCTATGGTGGTGGCCCCGGTATGGTACTCCAGGCGGAGGCGATCCTTCGCGCCGTGCGGCGAGCGGTGGGGAAAAAGCGCGACGTCAAGATACTTATTCTCTCGCCGCGCGGAAAGCAATTCGATAACGCAGGTGCCCGCATCCTCGCCCGCCGCTACCGCCACATTATTCTTATCGCTGGCCACTATGAGGGCATTGATGCGCGAGTGAAAAAGGCACTTCGCGCCGAGGAAATCTCAATCGGCCCCTATGTGCTCACCGGCGGCGAACTCCCGGCGATGGCAATTATAGACGCGGTTTCGCGGCAGATACCGGGCGTGCTTGGGAAGGGCGAGTCGCTTGAGGAGGAGCGCATCGCGAGCCGAGAGGTATATACGCGGCCAGAGTCATTTCGTATTGGGAAGAAGACGTATCGCGTCCCGAAGATCTTGCTCTCCGGAGATCACAAAAAAATCGATGCGTGGAAAAACGCCCATTGACCTGTCAAAATGTCGCACGCGCAGACCGTCTTTATGGGAGCCGTGGAGGTTGTTGCCCTGGGAGATCCCTGGGGGGAACTTGCTGCTGCGGCAGGCCGCCGAGGGGGTTTTGCTGTACTTGTTGCCCGCCACTTGCGAGGAATTGTCGGAAGTTATCCGTTTTGTCGAGGTATGACCACTGGATGATTGAGGAGCGCGGCACCGAAAGGCGTTTGCCCTTCGGCACGAAGGGGACGGCCGATGTCCAGGGAAGTATACGCGGCTCCGCTTGGGCTTGCGCTGTGTCATCTGCGAGTGTGTCCGTGGCTTGAGCTTGCTGGTCTATCACGAGTACCCACGGGTCATGGAGCACCGGATGCGGGAACCAGGTGATCCGGCCGAGGAAGAGGGTCCCCGTTGGCGAGACGAGTACTGCCGCAACGCGGCCGACAAAAACGCACGCATAGAGCCACCAGCCGAGCGCAAGAACCAATCCGAGCCCGAGAAGCGAGAGCGTCACCCTTTTTACCACGCGCGGTCTTTTTTTACTTTCTCCGTCCATGGTTTTGTTTACATCAGCATTGGGAGCGGCTTCAGTTCCCGATTGATCGGGTCGAGAATGACACCGAGCGATTCAAGGGTTACGGCACCGAGCAGGTAGATTCCTTCCTCGCCGAAGACCACTGGGGAGCTCCGCACCTTGCCGCCGTAGGAGAAGAGCGCGTTGCCGACGCCTTTTTCAATCACCTCGCCATTGGCGAGGGAAAATTTTTGCGTATCCATTACCTTGATGCCGAGTTTTTTTAATTGAGACGCGGGCACCACAGAGTACACTGCGCCCGAATCCACCAAAAAATGTCCGACCATTTTTTTGGCGGTTTTTTGCGGATTGTGAATTGTGATATTAAGAAACGTGATACCCATGATACTTTGTACAATGATATGTCCACACGCGCGCGAAGTCAAATGAAACGAGTACCACATGTTTGCCATTCGGCATTCCGTACACAAACACCGTCTATATAGACGGTGTTTGTGTACGGAGGCCGGTGGAGTCGAACCACACCCCGTGGAGCGGGGCCAACCGGTTATTCAGGCGCTGATCAGAGCCGTCTGATTTCAGCCTCCACAGCCTCCGTACTACACAGCATACGCTCCGGATAACAAGGAAACAACCCACTCAAATTTGAATGGGTTGTTTCTGGCCTCGCCATACATGGGCGTGGCACCGCTTGATAACCGATAATACTACTATAGCAAACTCCCCCCTGTTGTCAAACTATATGATGAGCGGCTTGTTTTCACGGACACCGCTTGAGGGCCATGGGGCCCGTCGGCGTTTGAATGATCATTTTTGTTGCGAGCGGGTCACCAGCACTGACCGGCACGAGCGCGAGGCCGTAGATAGTACCGTTTTTGGCAATTTTGAGTGGCGAGGCGGGGTCCGTGTTGATCACCCTGGTGAACCCCCCGGGTTCTTGGATGCGTACACCGATGTCGGTGCAGGGGATTGGTATATAGCGAAATTGTATCTCTACTACCCAATCTGAAGCCATGCTCCCCGCGCTAGTCCAGCAATCGCCGGAACCAACGCATCCTAGTGGGGGAAAAAATGCGCTCCAAACACAGCTCTCGATCGGGGTCGTTGGCGCGTGACCACAGCCACGATAGGTCACTGTATATCCGGTCGCTGGCCCTAGTGCGTGCGCTTGAGGGGTTGTGCCGTCCGCCAGTGACCAGGTAGCCGGATTGCTAAGCTGACGGGCTCCACCGTCGCCGCATCCCAGGCAAAACCCTTGAGTGCCCGCAGGGGCGCTTGTAGTCGTGAGATCCTCGCCGATGCGCCAGATCTGGAGAGTCCCCGGCGGCAGCGGTCCATACGCCGCTTGGCTATAGTAGGCGGCCTGCGAGTAATATGCCGCTTGGCTATAGTAGGCGGCTTGGGAATATACCACATAGCTTGCCTGACTATAGTACGCCGCCTGCGAGTAATACGCCGCCTGGCTGTAGTAGGCCGCCTGCGAGTAATACGCCGACTGGCTGTAATACGATGCCTGAGAATATACCACATAGCTTGCCTGACTATAGTACGCCGCCTGCGAGTAATACGCCGACTGGCTGTAATACGATGCCTGAGAATATACCACATAGCTTGCCTGACTATAGTACGCCGCCTGTGAATAATAAGCGGCCTGCGAGTAATACGCCGCCTGACTATAGTACGCCGCCTGTGAATAATAAGCGGCCTGCGAGTAATACGCCGCCTGACTATAGTACGCCGCCTGTGAATAATAAGCGGCCTGCGAGTAATACGCCGCCTGACTATAGT